>JAAUPO010000165.1 GCA_012033095.1 Synechococcaceae cyanobacterium RL_1_2
TGAGATCGAAAACTGACGTTTATATAGTCTTTTGAATAATTACGGGAAGCAAATAAGCTAAAAGCATTCCACATCAAGATAAAACCATCCCAGACTAAACTAAATTGACTATCCATCTCAGCTAGTATTGGTGTCACCCTGTACCCCCAAGATAAAAGCGATGCAGATACCCTCTGGAAATTTATTTTTGATTTTCCTGGAAACTATGGCCGATCGCTTGTAGGATGCCCCGACCAATTAAACCAATTCCCCGGCCTAACACCTGGGTCAACAGGTAAACCAAGCTACTACCGACCCAAGCAATGAAAGCCTTAAGCACTGGTTGGAGAGTATCTTTGGTTTCGAGGAGAAACGTCACTAGGAGCGGAATGCCCTGTAGTTTTGCTAATTCCTGTTGTCTCGCACCATAGATATATCTCCATTCCAAACCTCGATTGGTCAGGCTCAATATTTGATATTTACTTTCAAAGATCGAGATCGGGCCATACCACCATTGATCATTACGATATTCCCGAGATAGATTATTCCTAAATTTAGTCAATGCCCTGGTTGAGGTGTATTGGGCATCAATCAATTGATATTTGACTACTTCATTGTCCGCAAAATTATTAAGGATCGTCTGCACTACCCCATTAGCGATCCTTAAAATCAAATTTTGAAATAGTAATTCGGCGCGATCGTTGGCTTCCGGGGAATTGAAACGGTAAGGGATATGATCTAGTTCGAGGGGATGTTGCCAAAGCAAATAGGCAAATAATTCTCGGCCATAGGGAATTTTACTTAGGGCCTGGTCTTCGATCGCTGTGGATTCTTGCACTAGCAGTTGGGGTAAGTTATAGGGGGAAGCAGGATATTCCAAAAAGTAATATTTAGTCAAAAATTTGGTCGTGGTGGTATGCCAAATTTCCCGTAGGTAGTTCAGATAATTTTGGGACAAGTCCGCCGCACCAATTTGCACTAGCTTTAATTGCTCGATCGCCTGTTCAAATTCTTGGAAAACAATATAAATTAATTCCCGTTTTTTATCCGATTTCAAAATATCCAGTTCTAGGGCATTACCAGTTAAATTAACCATGGCCCCACTCAAGCGGCTGAGGGTGGGTTTTAAAATCGGTTGTAGATAACCTAAATTGGGATTAATTTGCAGATCTCCTTTCTCGATCGACGGACGTAATTCCCCTGGGGATGGAGCTTTTGCCTTCGGGGACAATTTGGATGGAGTTTTTTCCTTGGCTTTATGAACCATGGGCGGTAACCAGTAATTAACTACAGCTTTGGCGGCCCTTAGCTCCCGCCGTTGTCCTTGCAACACCACCTTAGTCAAGAGGGGAACCACCGTGTTATTGAGACGATGATCGATCAACCATAAATTATTATCAATTAAGCGTCGATGGCGATCGCCGTAGCCACCAGCCCATCTAACACCGCCTGGAACGGAAATTTAGAAGGGGGTTTAGGCCAGAGGGTCTCACCTTGGAGCACTGCATTAATGCCTTCAAAGATCTGTTCAAAGCTCTCTTTTTGTTCTACGTAGCCCTCTATTTGTAAAGCCCGAATCGTCTCTAGTTGGGCAGAGGTCAATTCCCTAGACACCAACAAGAGAATTTTCATCTCTGGATTTTGGGTTTTAAGGGCTTGAATTAATTTATAGCTATCTAAACCATACTCATTGCTAATGAGTACAATGGCCGGCTCCATATTCCTGATCGCTTTACTATACTTTGCATCCACTGCCCCAATCCACACCAATTTCATTTGGCCATGGCGAGCCAAAATTTGTTCCCAACCAAGGCGAAAAATGGGATCATCATGGGCGATCGCGACAGGAATTGGAATAGTACTCATGGTGCTATAGGGAAAACCCTAGCCCGATTAATAAATAATTAATTGATGGCTATAGTTGATGGATATTGATATAGTAAGGCCTATCTCCACCCGATGGAGTCTAAATTATTTTCCCCTCATCCTATTCCATCCCCATTGATAAAACCATAACCCCCACAGGCAATCATTAACCGACCCCATTGGGATTAGCTATTAATTACTTAGCATTTAGCATTTAGCATTTAGCTAAGATTATTTAGCTAAGCGATCGAGTTTTTCCCGGATCATCAGTTTCAGGGCGGCCATGAGGAGCATGACACTAAATAGGGTTGTAATGATGGCTACCGCGATCGCGGCGGGGATCGAATGGGGAATTAATAAAATAGTACCCAGAAAGGTCACCCCGGTTAAACCAGCCCAAGTGAGGGTTTTTAAGGCCAGATAAATCCGACGGAGTAGGCGTTCATTTTCCAGCGATCTTACCCGTACTTGTAATTCCCCAAACTCTAGCCGTTGTGCCAAACCCTCGATCGCTAGTTGGCTTTTACTGGGTTTATCTAATTGATATTTAATAAAACTAGTGGCTTGGGTGGCTAAACCTTTGACGAGGCCAGAACGGTTTTGGGAGAGGGTTAATTCTTGAATAAAAGGCTTACTAGCCGCGAGGAGGTTATATTGGGGGTCAAGGGCCCGGGCAATGCCATCTAAGGTAGTCAGGGATTTAATGATAAAGGTCATCTGAGGGGGCAGACGAAACGGTTGCTGCTCAACATCAGATACATTTCACTGCTGATCTGATCGAAGGCCCGCACATCGATCGGTTTATCCCGAAAGTTATCCAATAAAAACGCGATCATCCTTTTGATGGGAGTCATATCCTCCATCGGTTCAATCAAACCCATATAAATAAAGGTTTGAAGCACCTGATCCGCATCCTTACGCAGCACCGCAAAAAAGGTTTGGATCATCTGCTCCTGGGCCATGGATTGTACTTCGGTCATGGTGCCAAAGTCATAGAAAATTAATTTGCCCTGCTCCGTCACGGCCATATTGCCCGGATGGGGATCGGATTGGAAAAAACCATCCTTAAGTAATTGTTTTAAAAAGGAGCAGATACCTAATTCAATAATATTATCCACTGGGATATTATGGGCATTCAAACCGGCTTGGTCATCGATTTTGATGCCGGGAACATATTCGAGGGTTAAAACTTTGGTGGTGGTAAAATCCCAAAATACCCTAGGGACAATGATGCGCTTATCCCCTTGGAAATTTTGCCGGAAACGATCGCCGTTATGGCCTTCATTAATGTAATCAATTTCTTGGTAAAGAATATTAAAAAATTGTTCGTGGATGGTCTCTAGTTCCAGTTTGCGAATATTTGCCAACCAATGATTGCAGAGGCTAATTAACTTTTTTAAGACAGCATAATCGGTGCTAATTAGTTTTTCCAGGCCCGGCCGTTGTACTTTGACCACCACCTCTTCCCCTGTGTGTAACCGGGCCCGGTGGACTTGGCCCAGGCTAGCACAGGCCATGGGATATCGTTCAAAATCGCGATAGACGGCGTAGATGGATTTTTTAAACTCCGATTCAATGCAGGCGATCGCTTGTTCTGGGGGAAACTCCGGCACATCGTCTTGGAGTTTACTTAGCTCCTTGGTAAATTCTAGGGGTAAGAGATCCGCCCTCGTGGACATGGATTGGCCAATTTTAATGAAGGTGGGGCCCAGATCAATCAATTGATTAACGAACCATTGGGCCCTTTTTTTGAGCAAACGGGGACTATTATTGCCGATTAAGCGATCGCGAAAAATGAACCATCCTAATTGGGTTGCCACCGAAAAAATGGCCGTTTGTCGTTGCCAATGGGATTGTTTGCGTTGCCAGGCAGGGGATTTAGCTCTGGATTTAGCCACAGTTAGGGATGGGGGTATGGTTAACAAGAGTACCTAGGAACATCTTAAGGGAATGGAACTCTAAGGAATTAAAAATATAGCAGTCCTAACTAGGCCATAACAGGAAGATCTTTACTAGACTTCGCTGTCAGTGTACTCAATTGCCACAAGCTATTTAGGATTGCTATAGATTAGGAGGTAGTGCTAAAGCGGTAAGGATATTTAGACCTAGGATAATTGCTTATCAATCGATTTAAGCTTCCTGATCCTTACCTGTATAGGACTACGGATTAGGAAAATTATTCTGGAAATCACGGGAATAAATTTAGAAGATGTTTTTAGGAAATGTCGGACTTACGCACAAGCCCCCTAAATCCCCCAAAGTTCAGGGATTTGCTTGAACGATTGTCCCTAAACATCCCCAAACATCATGGTTCCCAGGACAGAATCGAAATTATCGAAATTTTTGCGGAAGTCCTGTTTATTGGGAATTTCAAGAAAAATCGATCATCTAGGCCTTCAGGTTGTTTATCCTAGTATCTGGATGATCATTCCTTGTTCATTCCCCTTGTTCCCACTCCCTATTTGTCACCATGCCTAAAAGAACTAGATATAACCGCGATCGCTATGATGACTACGGCTATGATCAGCCCCGTTCTTATGGGCGACCCCCCAGGGAAGACGATCGCGGAGGCCCTAAAAAAAATCCTCTGAACTACACCACCGCCGCCCTATTTGGGGGAATTTTTATTTTGGGAGTAGCGGTGGGCATTGGGTTTAGTTCCACCACCAGCGTCAACCCCCAAAGCATTGAAAGCCGCACAGAAATTGATCAAAAAGCCCCCGATGCGGAACTTTGTCAACAGTTTGGGGCGAGTGCGATCGTGACGGATATGCGAGTATTTTTGACCCTTAACCCTTTTAATGTGTTTGTCACCCAACCCAAAATGGTTCCAGGTTGCGTCCTACGTCAAAATAACTGGGCAATTTTAGAAAAACAAAATCTGATCACCAATGAAGAGGTCAAGGATTGCAAACGCCGCATGAACACCTTTGGTTATACGGGCACTCTCCAGGGTAGTCCCCGGATCAATTGCATTTATCAAAACGATTCGGCAGGGAATTTATTTTTAGAATCGGATATCCCTAAGGAATCGGATCAGTTTTAATGGTTTCCATTAGGACTGTGTATATTTACGATGGTTACTAAATTATTGAGTGCTTGAGGTTATAAATTTATGTGTGGAATTGTGGGCTATATCGGCACCCAAACGGCAACAGACATTTTGATTAGTGGATTAGAACGCCTGGAGTACCGGGGCTATGATTCTGCTGGGGTTGCAACGATCGCGAACGGCATCTTAAATTACACCAAAGCCAAAGGTAAACTTTATAACCTCAAGGAAAAATTAGAACAACACGTGGACATTGCCCAAATCGGCATCGGCCATACCCGCTGGGCCACCCACGGCAAACCGGAGGAACATAATGCCCATCCCCACATCGATAATAAGAATCAAGTGGCGGTGGTGCAAAATGGCATCATCGAAAATTATTTAGATCTACGCACTGAACTCAAGGACAAAGGCTATAATTTTGTTTCTGAAACCGATACCGAGGTCATTCCCCACCTGATCAGCAGTTACCTTGATACGGGCATTGACCTCCTCGATGCAGTACAAAAAACGGTGTATCGGCTAGAGGGGGCCTTCGCGATCGCGGTCATTGCCAAGGATTACCCCGACGAATTAATTGTGGCCAGACAACAGGCCCCCCTCATTTTAGGGTTTGGCCAAGGGGAATTCTTCTGTGCCTCCGACATTACCGCCCTAGTGAACCATACCCATACCGTATTAAGTATGGAAAATGGCGAAATTGCCCGCCTTACCCCCCTCGGGGCAGAAATCTATAATTTTGATCTAAACCGCCTCAAAAAGTATCCCCGTACCCTCGATTGGCATCCCATGCTAGTGGAAAAACAAGGGTTTCGCCATTATATGCTCAAGGAAATTTATGAGCAGCCCGCAGTGGTAAGAAATTGCCTCGAAGCCTACATTAACGAAGAGGCCGGCCAAAATCCGATCAATCTAAACCTAGCGGATCACCTTTGTGAAAATGTTGAAAACGTCGAAATTTTGGCCTGTGGAACCAGTTGGCACGCGGCTCTAGTCGGTAAATATTTATTAGAGCAATTAGTGGGCATTCCCACGAGGGTGCAGTACGCCTCCGAATTCCGTTACGCCCCAGCCCCCTCACCCCCAACACCCTGACCATCGGGGTCACCCAATCCGGGGAAACCGCCGACACCCTCGCCGCCCTAG
>JAAUPO010000166.1 GCA_012033095.1 Synechococcaceae cyanobacterium RL_1_2
AAGACGGAAGACAATCTCTTCTCGGTAAAAAGATCGAAGATCACAATCAAAAATTAGACTATCAAAATTATCGCTGGGTTCATCGTCGTATTGCAAGGAATACAGATTCGAGAACTCTAATTTGTTCAATGACTCCCAAAAGTGTTTTTACAGAAGTCAATAGTACAACACTAAACATTCAAAAATCGGGAATAACTAACTCTGAAATGCTTCTCTTTTGTGCTTTTTGTAATTCTTTTACTGTTGATTGGGTGTTGAGACAAAAGTAACTTCAACCTTAAATATGTTTTACATTTATCAATTACCAGTACCCCGCTTACAAAAAGGCGATTCGTGGTTTGATGAGATTGTAGAGAGAGCCGCAAAACTGATTTGTACCACCCCCGAATTTGACGATCTCGCCGCAGAAGTTGGTTTGATCCCCCCTAGCCCCCCTTTGAAAGGGGGGATAAGAAAAGGGTGATTTAGGGGATCCTATGGCGTTACCGACGAGGCAGAACGGGGCAAACTCCGCGCCGAACTAGACGGTATCATTGCCCATTTATACGGACTCACCGAGAAAGAATTTCAGCATATTTTAAGCACCTTCCGATCGTCTCTGAGATTGTCAAAAATGATGCCCTTAATGCTTATCGCGACGTAAAAAATGGAGTAATCAAAAGTGGAGCATAGATTTTCTAGTCATGCCCTAGAGGAAATAAAAAAGCGACAAATCCCGATTGAGCTAGTCGAAAAAATCTTACAAAACCCCCAACAAATCCTAGAACAAGACGAACAAATTCAAATCTACCAATCAAAATTTACTTTTAATACAAACAAAACCTATCTTCTGCGGATTTTTATCAACATTCAAGTTGAACCCAAAGTAATCGTGACAGTCTATCGCACCAGTAAAATTAGCAAATATTGGAGTACCCTATGAAAATCAACTACGATTCTGAAGTAGATGTTCTACGCATTACCCTAAAGGAAATCGCGATCGAAGAAAGCGACGAAGAAACCCCCGGCATTATTCTTGACTATGACTCCGAAGGAAATATCGTAGGGATCGAAATTCTGCAAGCCTCAAAACGCATCGATAACCCCCAAGCCATTGAATATCAAATTAGTCCGGTAGTGATAAATAGCCTGACAAATTCTGCTGCTTAACCAGGTAATTCTGATGGCACAAGTAAAAATTTTCTATGAACCCGAAATGGAATTACTCACCGTATTCTGACAAACACCCCGTAAAAACCAAATTGCCACCGAACTCGGCGACGGAATTATTTTGATCAAAGACAGCACCAGAGGCGAACCCATTGGCATCGAAATTTTGTCTTATCAGCCCGGCGATAATCGCTTTGATACCGTCAATGTCGAGATGGGCAGATTAGCGACCATCTAAAAGACAGTGAAAATTAATTATGATTCCGAAATATATGTTCTACACATTACCCTAAAAAATATCGCGATCGCTCCGGAAGAAACCAAAACCGCTGCTCTGCAAGCTTTCCGCTATGTAGAAAATAGGGTGATGCCATAACTAAAGATAGTGCCTGATTAAAAAAACAAAAAATGTGTCGATAACCATCAAGTACTCTAGGGAGGCTTAAAACAGTTTGACTTTATCAATTAAATTATGGGTAAACGGGAAAAGCTAATAGCCCAATTTTTGAAACAACCACCGGAAGTTAGCTTCGACGATGTGCGATATCTTCTAAAAACATTTGACTTTGAAGAAAAAAGCGTAAAAGGAAGTCACCATACATTTCGTAACTCAAAAGGACTAAAAATAACCATCCCCAAAAAAAGAGGCAAAATGGTTAAAAGAGTTTACGTTCAGCAAATCATCAAATTATTAAACCTAGATAAATAAAAGATGACAATTCCCACAAAACCCACAACCCTCGAAGACTATCTCCAACTAAATTACCCTATTACCCTCTATCCTGAAGCCAATGGCGGCTACACCGTCATGATTATCGATTTAGTAGGTTGCCTTTCCCAAGGAGATACCCTCGAAGAAGCAGTTGCTAACATTCAAGAAGCTAAACACGCTTGGCTAGAAACTGCCTGGGAATGCGGCGATGAAATTCCTTTGCCTAATTTAGAAGTTTCTCAACTCCATAGCCAGACAACAAAAGAAAATAAACTGTCTTTCTAATAGAAAATTATTATCCATCCCCATAGCCCACGAAATCTAATTTCTCAAATTAAATTATCAGAATCATGAAGATTACATAGGGAGCATCCCATTTTCATCATTCAGCAGACAAGTTACCCTCGTTCCCACTTGCGACATCACTTCATTATTAATGCCCGATGGTCGTTGATCCACCATCAACAACGTTACATCATATTTGCGCATTAAATGGTTTGGTGCACAATTTTTAGAATCTAGAAAATTGGTGGGCCTCTGCGATCGCGTTACCATCCCTAGGGCGATTCATTCTCATCATCAGTTAACTCGATGGCAGGGGAGGGGGCAATGGGTTGTTGGTGGCGATCGATCTTAAATACCAGTACCCCTAAAGGAGGGAGGGATAGATCGAGGGAATATTTAAAACCATGGAACTCCCAAGGTTCTGACCATTTGCCAAGGGAGTTTTTAATGCCGCTTCCTCCGTAGAGGCGAGCATCACTGTTAAAAATTTCGCGATAAAACCCTAATTCTGGTACCCCAATGCGATAGTGACTGTGGGGTTGGGGAGTAAAGTTACATACGACCACCACATAATTATCGGGGTCCTGGGCGCGGCGAATAAACGCAATCACACTGTGGGCATGATCGCTGCAATCAATCCATTGAAAACCAGACTCGATAAAGTCAGCTTCGTAGAGAGCCGCTTCCTCTCGATATAGTCGATTAAGATCTTGGATAAAAAATTTGTGCTGTTTATGGACTTTGTATTCTAAGAGCTGCCATTGTAGTTGTCCCCAGACATTCCACTCGTCCCATTGGCCAAATTCCATCCCCATAAACATGGTTTTTTTGCCAGGGTGGGTAAACATATAACCAAATAGACAACGGAGATTAGCAAATTTTTGCCATTCATCACCGGGCATTTTGCCGATCATACTGCTTTTCCCGTGGACAACTTCGTCATGGGAAAAGGCGAGCATAAAGTTTTCGTTATGGTGATACCACATCCCGAAGGTAACGTTATTTTGATGGTACTGGCGAAACCAGGGATCCATGGCGAAGTAGTCTAGGACATCATGCATCCACCCCATATTCCATTTGTAGTTAAAACCTAAACCGCCATCCTTTGCTGGCCGGGAAACCATGGACCAAGCGGTAGATTCTTCCGCGATCGAGAGGGCCCCAGGATAATACTTAAATAGCAAGGTATTAGCGGTTTGCATGAAATCAACGGCTTCAAAATTTTCGTTGGTGCCTTTTTCGTTAGGGATCCATTCTCCATCCTTACGGTTGTAATTAAGGTAAAGCATGGAAGCCACCGCATCAACACGAATACCGTCAATATGGTATTTATCAAACCAGAACAGAACGTTAGCTAGTAAAAAGTTGCGCACCTCATTGCGGCCATAATTAAAAACGAGGGTCCCCCATTCCTTATGCTCCCCTTTTTTGGGATCGGCGTGCTCGTAGAGAAACGTGCCATCAAAGTAGGCTAAGCCAAAGGCATCCTTAGGAAAGTGGCCGGGCACCCAGTCCACAATAACTCCAATGTTTTCCTGGTGACAACGATCGATCAAATACATTAGATCTTCTGGGCGGCCATAACGGGAAGTAGGGGCATAGTAGCCCGTTACTTGATAACCCCAGGAACCATCAAAGGGATGCTCCGCGATCGGGAGGAGTTCGATATGGGTATAACCCGTGGTTTTAACGTAATGGATCAGTTTATCCGCTAGTTCATAGTACGTGAGATAGCGATCGCTCGGCTTAAGTTCATTGATCGCCACCGGGGCAACCTTACCCGATAGGGACTTAACTGGTTCAGTGATGGGTAGATTCATCCACGAACCCAAATGGACTTCATACACGGATATGGGTTGGGTGAGGGAATTGCGATCGCGTCGTTGTGCTAGCCAGGTTTGATCTTGCCATGGGTACTGATCTAAATCCACCACGATCGAAGCATTATTCGGCCTAACTTCCCCATAAAAAGCATAGGGATCCGCCTTGGCATAGATATGGCCTTCACTATTTTTAATTTCAAACTTATAGATTTCACCAATGGCCAGGTGGGGAATAAACAGTTCCCAAATACCATTGCTAATTTGACTCATTTGGTGGGTACGGCCGTCCCACTTATTGAAATTACCAATGATAGAAATATTGCGAGCATTGGGGGCCCACACCGCAAAATTAATCCCTGGAATGCCATGGACGGTTACAGGGTGCGCTCCCATTTTTTGATAGATACGAGGATGTTCCCCCGCCGCAAATAAATTTAAATCTTCCGCTGTAAAATTACTGTATTGGAAATTATAGGGATCTTCTTGGGTGATGGGGAGCTCAGCAGCAGAATCAATCTGTAGTTGGTAACGGGGTTTTTCTGCTTGGTTAATATTACAGATAAAAAAGTTAGGATCGTAAACTGATCGCATAGGAATCGCCTGGCCATTCACGATCGCATTAATCCTTTTCGCGGTAGGGAGATAGGCCCTAATACTCCAGCGTTTACCCTCTGGGTGACATCCCAGAATATCTTGAGGATTGGAATGTAGATTATGGGTAATTTGATTAACTTGATCACTGGTTAGGGGCATAATCAAAGCTGGGTATTAGGGAGGGCAGGAATATTCAGGAATATTATCGAAAATAATCGACATTAATCGGAATTTAGGTACTGCTTAGTAACAATAGATCTAAATTCTTGAGCTAGGACAAAAATGTAGCAAATTTTATCTTCATCAGGACTTACGCAAAAATTTTGATTCTGTCCTGGGAACCAGGATATTTGGGGACAATCGTTCAAGCAAATCCCCCAAATTTGGAAAATTTAGGAAGCTTTTGCGTAAATCCTATTCTTAATGGAACCGGAGTGCTTTAGTCCGAAGGTTTAAATTCCCTTGGGTTTATGCACCATCCCCCCATTAAACCAACCGCAACACAAAGACAGCATGAAAACAATAAACACATAATAAACAAAGAAGTAATTAATTACCCATTTATTAGACTTCTATTAGACTTCATTTATTAGACTTACTTTCCTTATGTAATTAAGTGATTTTCATTAATCTTCGTGGCAGAAAAAACCGATCGTTATCATTAAAGCGATCGGTTTTTAATTCAGTTTCTACTATTGAGATGTTGTGTTTTTTTCTGGACTGCTTGCAATCAAACAACGGACGTAAGAATAAAGACTAACTTTGTGTCTTAGAGGATGTTTGAAAATCCCCCCTTGCCCCCCAGTCTGGGGGAAATCACCTAAATTTTAAGCAATTAAGTACCCCAACTTGAGGGATTTAGGGGGCGACTCCACAACATTGGATACTTTTCAAACACGTTCTTAACTTATGTCCTAACGCAACCTATTCAGGATATTCCCCACCAATGCCAATGGCTGTGTTATGAATTTCCGCATCCGCAATATCCATATTCCCTAAAATTGCTCCTTCTAAGGACACGTCATACAGTTTAGCAAACGTTAAATTAACACTATTTAAACTAGCCTTATTTAACACCGCATTAGTGACCATGGCAGACGAAAGATCAGCGTCATCTAAATTGGCAAACGTTAAATCAGCCCCCTCTAAATTGCTGTAGCTTAAGTTCGCTCCAGATAAGTCAGCACCCCGTAGATCCGCACCAATTAAATGGGCTCCACGCAAATTCATACTAGATAAATCGGCTCCACGCAAATCACAACCACCACATTGTTGGGTCGTCAATAATCGATTTAAGTCCTGTTGGTTTTCCGCTTTAGATGGCGCGCTCATTACTAAGGGTAATAGGGAGACCAATAATGTAATTAAGGTTAAACGTTTCATACTCTTCACCCCTTGGAATTGTGTCTTCAAATTTCCTATACTTCGATCATAAAATATTTACATTAGGGAAACGTTAATTAATTACATAAGTTATG
>JAAUPO010000167.1 GCA_012033095.1 Synechococcaceae cyanobacterium RL_1_2
AATCCTAAATAGCTTGTGGCAATTGAGTACATTGAAAGCCAAGTCTAGTAAGGATCTTCATGGTATGACCTAGTTAGGGCTGATATATATATAACTTACGAACAAGCCCCCTAAATCCCACATTTGGGGGACTTGCTTGAACGATTGTCCCCAAACATCATGGTTGCCAGGACAGAATCGAAATTTTTGTGTAAGTCCTGTAATTTTTATAGCCATAGAAATTTCGATGGTTCATGGCCTCTATTCTGTAAATCTATTTGGTACTTGCCCCTATGAATACCCCGGCCCCTAAATTAGTACCCCCCTTTACCCGTGACATCGCGATCGCAAAAGTCCGCATGGCAGAAAATGCCTGGAATGGTCGCGATCCCGAACGGGTGGCCCTTGCCTACACCGAAAATAGTTTTTGGCGCAACCGAGCCGAAATTTTCAAGGACGGGAAGCCATTAAAGAGTTCCTTACCCGTAAATGGAACAAGGAGCTACATTATCGCCTGGTTAAAGAGCTATGGGCCTACGGCGACAATCGCATTGCGGTTAGGTTTCAATACGAATGGTGTGATGATGGGGCCCAATGGTATCGCGCCTACGGTAACGAAAATTGGGAGTTTGATGAAAATGGCTTGATGGCCAGACGGGAAGCCAGCATCAACGATCGCCCCATCCTAGAAAGCGAAAGACGTTTCCATTGGCCCGCCCCCGGCCCCAGACCAGAAAATCACCCTGGGTTAATTAATTCCCCTGAGTGAAGCCACCCATATCAAATCAATAAAATCCATAGCGATCCTAAATAGCTTGTGGAAATTGAGTACATTGAAAGCCAAGTTGGTAGTCCTACACAAGTAAGGATCAGGAAGATTAAACCCTTTGGTAATCAATTATCCTGGGTCTAAATATCCTTACAGCTTTAGCACTACCGCCAAGTTTAGTAAGGATCTTCATGTTATGACCTAGTTAGGACTGCTATGTAATTCAAAAAAATTTAGAGGTATAGTAAATTCAATTTAGTATAGGATGGCTGTTCCTTGCTACAGAATGCTTTTAGCTCTATTTATTTCCCATAATTATTCAAAAAGACTATATTATCTCATTTGAACCTTGATTAACATTGATTTGACTATCCTAAAACTATACCTTCGATTTTTAGTCGGGTTCTAATCAAATTAGTAATTTCATTTCTGAGCTCGATCAGACCAGCTAATTTTGGTCTAATTACACTATCGTCCCTAACTTCCTCATTCGTAACAGCACTGTCCCGTAGCCGTTTTATTTGTTTTTCATTTTCATTGACCACATCAATTACATCGATCGTGTAAGCATTGATCCTATCAACAAAAATATCTGGAAAATAAATTTCATAGTTTTCAGTGATGGAAATTAATTGATCTAGCTGTTGAAGCACTCCATTTAAAGACTGTTGATGATTGGGGCCGGTGGTACTATCGTAGCCCTTGGCTTTGATTTCCAATCTTTTGAGCATCAGCCTAGTTTGACTGGAGTCAAAAATATCATCCCCCATATGTAAAGCAAGGGAGCTATCAACGGACTGGAGTTGATTCAATACCTCAATATAACCATTTTGTCTGCGAACAAATATTTCTTTTTGATAATCTCCAATCAAATTTTGGTTCCCTAATTGGGAATTAAAAATGAATCCTAATAAAGCGGCTAGGGTCGCAAAAAGTAACTTGTCTAAAAAGTTGATCCAGGATCTGATTGAGAACCGTTTTATTGTCTGTTCCCCTAAGCCAGTGGCTGATTTTATTGATAAGCGATCGCTTTTGTTCAGACATCAATTTTTTATAGTCTTTTTGAATAATTACGGGAAATGAATAGAGCTGAAAGCATCCCATAGAGAGAAACAATCATCCCATACTAAATTAAATTGACTATATTTATGGATGAAATATTTGGGGGAATGACTTAAACCAATACCGATGAGGCTAAAGAGTTTCTCCCCCTGCCAACGGAACAAGGAATTAGGCTATTGCCTTGTCAAATAAAGGTGGCCTTGAGAACGTGTTTGAAAAGTATCAACTGTTGTTGAGTCGCCCCCTAAATTCCCCATTGTGGGGGACTTCATTGATTAAAATCTAGGTGATTTCCCCCACAATGGGGGGCAAGAATGGCTTTTCAAACATCCTCTAAGACCTAATCATCCATAAGCCCATCATCAGAAATATCTTCCATCTCCTCCTCCTCGTGGGGGGATACGGCAAAATCAAGGGAGGTTAAATCTAAGTTTTCCCTTACTTTGTTAGTAATCGCCAAACATAATTGTTCGTTTTCCGCCAAGTGTTTCATGGTATTGTCTCGGCCTTGGGCTAGGTTCTCTCCGTCGTAGCTATACCAAGCACCCTTACGGCTAATGACTCCGGTTTGCTCCGCCAGATCGATCATACAACCAAGGCTAGAGATCCCTTCCCCAAAGATGATGTCAAATTCCGCAATGCGAAAGGGCGGAGCTACTTTATTTTGGCAACTTTTACTTTGGCTCGAATCCCATATTCCCCTCCCACTCCTTTTTTTAAGGTTTGAATCCGACGAATATCTAACCGCACAGAAGCATAAAATTTAAGGGCATTACCGCCGGTGGTTACTTCTGGACTGCCGTAGGTTACACCAATTTTTTGCCGAAGTTGGTTGAGGAAAATAACGGTGGAACCTGATTTAGCCACGTTACCGGCAATTTTACGGAGGGCTTTACTCATTAAGCGGGCATGGAGTCCTACTTGGTTATCTTCCATTTCCCCTTCAATTTCAACGCGGGGAACTAGGGCTGCAACGGAGTCCACCACGACGATATCCACCGCATTGGAGCGCACCAACTGATCCGCAATTTCTAAACCGGCTTCCCCATAATCTGGTTGGGCTACCAATAGGTTTTGAATATCCACTCCTAAGGCTTGGGAATAGGCGGGATCTAGGGCGTGTTCTGCATCGACAAAGGCGGCTACCCCACCGGCTTTTTGGACTTCCGCGATCGCATGGAGGGCGAGGGTGGTTTTACCAGAACTTTCTGGGCCATAGATTTCGATAATACGTCCTTTGGGTAAGCCACCACCAAGGGCAAGATCTAGGGTCATGGCTCCGGTGGAAATGGTTTCCACTTTCATCCTGGCCGCATCACCGAGGCGCATGATGGCATTTTTACCAAAGCTACGCTCAATGTTAGTAACGACGGCTTTTATTGCCTTTTCCTTCTCAGGATTATTGCTGATGGTGCTATTGGTATTAGCCATGAATTTTCAAAAATGGATGGAAATAATGGTTAAATTGTAACGCCATCACCCCAGGGATGAAGCTAGGCTTGATTAGTATATTTGTGCTAATTAGTGTAAGTAGTATTTTTGTTTTAGTCAAGTTAAATTTAATTAACCCTAACGGGATCGCCTACGGCCTCCTAGCACGATCGCTTTGTCATCCCATTGGGATGGATTTATATTTCGATAAATTAAAACCATCGGGGGTTAGGACTTAAAGTCCCGTCCGGCATAACTAACCACGATCGCCGTCGAGGGATCAAAGATTGGTTTAAAGATCTAAATCATCATGGGCAATGCGATCGCGCCCTTGGGTTTTAGCTTCGTAAAGGCGTTGATCCGTTAATTTAATTAATAGTTCTGGACTACTTTGAGCCGAGGGCACCACATCCGCAATGCCAAAACTTAAGGTCACATATTTATTGACATTGGAAGCCGCGTGTTCCAGTTTAAGTTTTTCCAATTGAATCCGAATTAATTGGGCAACTTTCACCGCACCGCTAGTGGTGGTATTGGGTAGCACAATTACAAATTCTTCTCCTCCATAGCGGGCCACCAGATCCCGAGGGCGACGAATCTGTTCTTTTAAAATTTTGGCAATTTTTTTCAGACAGAGATCCCCCTGGGGATGACCGTAGCGATCGTTGTAATGTTTAAAGTAATCCACATCGATCAAAACTAGGGACAGGGGTTGCCCTTGCTTTAAACATTCTTGCCATTCCTGCTGTAAATGTTGATCAAAAAAAGCGACGGTTAGAAATCCCCGTTAAACCATCCACACTGGCTAAGCGAGTCAGTTTCATTTCTAGTTGTTTTTGGTCGCTAATATCTCGAATGGTGGCGGCAAAGCCATCCCCTAACTTCGCCACGGTGACATTAATCCAAAATGAGCGTTGCTCTTGGTTATGGTATTGCAGATCCTGGTTTATTTTGATATCTTGCTCAACCACGGCCAAAAGGTTATTGAATACTTTTTCTGACACTACACCAAAGATGGAACTGTGCAATGATTCCCCGATCAATTCCTCTGGGGAATGGTGAAAAAAATTAGCTGCTGGCGGATTGATTACCAAACAACGAAAATCCTTAATGATCCCCGTTTTCCCCCGCACTGCTTCCATGGCAATAATGCCGTCTTGGGAACTATTAAGGACACTAGTGATTAAAGCTTTAGACTGGGATAGCCGCTGTTCGGTTTGTTGGCGTTGGGCTACTTCTTGTTCTAAATTTTCTTTTTGTTGGGCTAGGATTGATTGCTGTTTCGTGATGGTGAGTTGATGATTAATCCGAGCGAGCACCTCCTGTTCTTGGGGAGGCTTGGTGATGTAATCAGCCCCACCAATGCGAAAGGCTTCGATTTTTACTTGGCCATCATCTAGGGCACTGAGAAACATTACAGGAATATCCTGGGTTTCTGGATCGCTTTTTAGTCGTTTGCACACGTCGTAACCATTCATCCCCGGCATCATAATATCCAGTAGGATCAGATCGGGTTTAATGGCATGAACTGATTTAAGGGCAAACTCACCGCTAGGAGCTTTTCTGACTTTATAACCATGCTCTAATAAAAATGCCGATAAAACTTTCAAGTTTTCTGGAGTATCATCCACAATCAAAATGGTTGGGGGATGGTTTTGGTTTGTGTCAGCTTCTGCCATAGGTGAAGAACAAAATCGCGATCGATAAATCGATAATTATTTAATTATTTATAGAGGATCTCAACAATATCAAGAACCTTACTTCCCTATATTTATAGAGGATCTCAACAATATCAAGAACGTTGCTTCCCTACTTCCCTGTTTTTAAGGGGGATCGAGGCAGCTCTTTGTTCATCAACTTTATGCTTTATGCAAATTTATGCAAATTGCCATAATTATTTTTAATGATTACGCTGAGAGATGCTGAGATTCCGTGGGGAATTCGTCGGCCCTTAGAGAGTAGTCATTATTGTAATGGGAAAAGCCCGGGAGATAGCTAAACTCGGGTGACATTTAGGGACATTTAAATTTAATTTAGCTGTTAATGTATGGCGTTGATGGGAGCAGAAAAGCATTCTATTTCCCAGGATTTTTTAACTATTGATTGATCTGATTGATTGATTTTAATTGATTGATCTTAGTTTATTTGTAGCTAGCTATATCCCCGTAGGTTCTTGGTGTTCTTGGGTTACCCTCCCATTTATAATTAGCCTATGGAAACTATCACTATTACCCAACCCGATGATTGGCATTTACATCTCCGGGATGGTGACGCTTTAACCACGGTGTTACCCCATACGGTACATCAATTTGCTCGGGCGATCGTCATGCCCAATCTGAAGCCCCCCGTGCGTACCGTAGCGGAAGCCTCGGCCTACCGCGATCGCATTATGGCGGCCATTCCAGCGGGCAAACAGTTTGAGCCATTGATGACTCTCTATCTGACAGATAATACGACTCCAGAAATAATTATTGCCGCCCAGCAATCCCAGTTTGTGAAAGCGGTTAAATATTATCCGGCGGGGGCTACGACCAATTCCGATTTTGGTGTTACGGATCTACGTAATTGCGATCGGGTGTTTACCACCATGGAGGAAGTGGGTTTACCCCTATTGCTTCACGGAGAAGTAACTAACCCCGAAGTTGATATTTTCGATCGCGAAAAAATTTTTATTGAACAACATCTCATTCCCCTCAAAGAGCGATTTCCCACCCTCCGGATTGTACTCGAACATATCACCACCGAAGATGCAGTAAAGTTCGTCTTGGCCACGGACAATAACGTAGCGGCCACCATCA
>JAAUPO010000168.1 GCA_012033095.1 Synechococcaceae cyanobacterium RL_1_2
CCACGAAGTCTTTGGTGTCGTAGTTCTTGTCCGCGGCCACGGTCCGGCGGCGCCTCTTGTTCGGCAGCCGCTTGAGCATCTCGGTGGCGCAGTCCCGTTCCGCGTAGCCGGTTGCTTGGGTCAGCTCGGCGTCGACGATCAACGCGGTGCGGTTCTCGATCAACAGATGCCCCATGTAGGACAGCTCCGCGGCAGCCGCGTTGGACTTGCGGAACAGCATCGCCTCAGGATCAGTCGTCGAGGTGTGGGTCTTGTTCGACCGCTTCTGGCCTTTGAAATCGACCTCGGCGTTGCGGCCCTTGAACCCGTTGCCGTCCCCGTCGTCGCCGGTGCGGTCGTCGGGTTTGAAGCTCTTGTTCGACGCCCACGCCTGCAACAGAGTCCCGTCGACAGAGAAATGATCCGATGACATGTAACGACGCAGCTTCGCCTGCTTGACACCGCGGCGAAGAACTCATCCGCGATGTCGTGGTCCAACAGGCGTTGACGGTTCTTGGTGAACGTGGTGGGGTCAAAGGCTTCGTCGCTGGGGTGCAGGTCCAGGAACCAGCGAAAAAGAAGGCTGAGGTCGATCTGTTCGCAGAGTTGTTGTCGGGTGCGGTTTGTTTGCTCACATTGGTGGGCTGCCTTTAGAGCTTCATCAAAACTGTCCGTGGTTAGGAGATTAATCACATCCTGGGGATCACCGATACGACCAACGGCATTAATACGGGGGCCTAATTGAAAACCAATGTGATCGGGTTGGAGTTGTTTTTTGCTTTGATCGATGTTGGCGGTTTGCATTAATGCCTGAATACCAGCAATGTCGGAATGGGGCAATAATTTTAATCCCCGCTTTAACCACCGCCGATTTACTCCGATCAAGGGGGCTAAGTCGGCGATCGTGCCCAGGGTATAAAGTTCTAGGAGGGGGCGGGTAATGCCTTGGTTTTGTCCCATTGCTTGGGCTAGGGATACCGCCAAAATATAAGCAACCCCAACCCCGGCTAAACCGCTATATAGGGAATGGGGGGATAGGAGCTTAGGGTTAAGGATCGTATCAGCGGGGGGGAGTTGTTCTGGCAGATCATGGTGATCGGTGATAATCACCTGCATCCCTAGGGCTTTACCATGGGCGATCGCGTCATAGGCCGCAATGCCATTATCGACGGTGACAATGACCTTAAATCCGCTCTGGTGAAGTTCTTCCACAATGCGTTCATTGATGCCATAACCATCCTTCATCCGACTAGGGATGACATAATCGGCGTTAGCTCCCAGATGTTTAAACGCCCTCATCAATAACGCGGTGCTGGTCATGCCGTCTGCGTCATAATCCCCACAGATCCCAATTTTGTCCCCCCGTTCGATCGCCGTTTTGAGGATGGCAACACTAGGAAGTAGATCGGTAAATTCTGACTGGGGCGCAGGTAAATCCTGTTCTTCGGGGATTAGATATACCTGGGCTTGGGGTAGATCCGCGATCGAACGATTAGCCATCACCTGGGCAATTAGGGGATCCAGGTGAAGTTGGTTTACTAACTGGTCAATCAATCGGCCATTGGGTTGGGCGATTTGCCACCGCTGGTCTGGAAAGGGATGGGTCATGGTCTAGCGGGCCCCTAAACTTTCTAGTTTGGTTCTTGGTTCGGGGTAATTGGGGTTTAAACTCAAGGCTTTTTGGTAATTAGCGATCGCAATCTGCATATTATCTAACGCTTCGTAGGCTAATCCCCGTTGGTAATAATTAATCGCATTGGCTTGATCTCGTTCGATCGCTTGATCCAACACCGTGATCGCATCCTGATATTTTTTTTAAGCCCATCAAGGATAATGCCTTTGTGCCCCATGCGTTAGCTAAGCGAGATTCCAGCCCAATGGCTTGATCCGCAGCGGCCAGGGCTTCATTATATTGCTGTAGATTATTTAACGTCGCAGCTTTATTATTCCAAGCCCAATAGTCCTGGGCATTAAGTTTTAGGGCCATATCGTAGGCCTGTAAGGCTTCAGGATATTTTTTCACCGCATTAAATTGTCGGCCTAGGCTCGTCCAAACCCAATCCCGCTCCGGTTCTAATTGGCCTGATTCCTGTAATGCCACGATCGCTTCTCGATGGCGACCTAATTCCCCTAACGCATTGCCCCGGTGGCCCAAAGCCCAAGGAAAAGAAGGAGCTAACAATAGAGCGCGATCGCAGGAGACCAAGGCTTCATCAAATAAACCCAAATTATTCAACGAACCACATCGCCCTCCCCAGGCTTCGGGATAGGTAGGATTAAGCTGGAGGGCTTGGTCAAATAAATTCACTGCCCCTTGATAATTGCTCTCTTCGTAATGCTTTTGAGCTTGGGCAAATAACTGACTAGCTTCTTTGACGGCTTGGGGGGTCACAACCATTTCTGAGGAAGAAGAAGTATTAACAACCTTAACCCCATTGGTTTTGACCTTGGCCCCCACCAGACCCAAACCAAACCCCAATACCATGGTCGCCAATCCCACCATGGTTAGTTGCAACCCCTGTTCATGGTTACGCAAAAATGCCAGATCTGATCCTGCCAGTTGGTTTCTATGCTAATTTCTACCAGGGTATCTAGGGCAACTTGGGCATTGGCAAAACGCCGATCGCGATCGGGTTCCACCATTTTTCTAACCATCGGATCAGATCGGAGTGGAGCAACCCAGTTAATTTCTGTTGAAATTTAAGCTGAAAATAGCGATCGTATAGTTTAGGTAAGTCTTCGATGCCATAGCCGGTCAAGATACTAATTAAGCTCACCCCCAGGCTATAAAGATCCGCACTTTCATTTAAAGACAGCTGGAATAATAACTCAGGGGGAATCAGGCCCGCCGTACCGGGTAATTTCACAGTTGGGGCCTTGGTTTGATCGAAGGGGTGGGGGCCATGGAAATTCACCAGATAGACTTCTAAATCCTCCGTAATCAAAATATTTTGGGGCGTTAAGTTTCCATGGATGACGATCGGGTTTAAATTCTGTAGATACAGCAGAATCTCCAGTACCGATGAGGCTACTGTTTTAAGCTCCTGGGGGGTGAGGTTTTCGCGATCACCTAACGGTTTTAACGCCACATAATCCTGAACGACATAAAACCCACCTTCATCAGTAAAACTATCTCGATAGCGTGGAATTCTGGGGTGATCCAACCGTTGTAAAAGTTTAATGGCATTAAGTTGATGCTGTTGGACTTCCCATGGCTGCCTTGGTACAGCTTGATCCGGCCCACAGGGACAACGCCATTGGGTAATGACAACTAATTCTTCTGGTTGGGTTGGGGTGGGCCCATCTATCACCTGCGCTAGATAACTAACGCGATCGTTATCCTTTCCCTGGGGCTGCATTTCCTTCACCACTTGATAGTTAGGGGAGAGCATGGCTGGGGGGTTATCGTTGAGGGAGGGGGAAGGGGAAGCCATCGGCGATCGCTTACTTAAAGCTTGTTTAAATGTAGTTTAGGACTAGGGAGATTGGGGCTGTTTATCTGGTTTAAGCCATAAATCAGAAATATTCGCCAGAAATATCAGTCGGAAATATCAGCAAGGAAAATTTAACCACATCCCCATGGTCGATTTAAGGGCGATCGCTGGGGAATATTCCTATTTTGAAAGAATTTCTCAAGAAAATTCAAACAAAAATTCAAACAAAGCACTAGCAACAAAAATCCAAAAACATCTAAAAACATCCAAAAAAATAAAATAATTATTTTTTTCTTGGTAAAGTTCCTTAATTTTAGTTAAACTTTTGTAACGAAATAACTATTTTGCTTCATCTATGGCCAACAACGCTCTAACCCAACGCCTCACTTCCTGGCTCTTAGCCGCTATGATTTTTTGCGGTAGCTGGTTAGCAATTAGTCCCCAAGCCCAAGCCGTCAATAATCCTGAACTATTGCCAGATTTTCAAACCCCCGTGATTGACTTGGCTAATTTCTTACCGAAAATGCAGGAAAATAATCTGATTGAAACCATTAATCAGTTTGAAGCGGACACGGGTTGGAAGTTGCGGGTATTAACCCAATATGATCAAACCCCTGGGCGAGCAGTCAAAAGTTATTGGAATTTAGATGAAAAAAGTATTCTGCTCGTAGCCGATGGCCGGGGTGGTAATCTCCTTGCTTTCAGCATTGGGGATGAGGTCTATGATCTTCTATCCCGCACCTTCTGGGTGGAAATGCAAACCCGCTTTGGCAACATGTATTTTGTTAAAGAACATGGGCAAAATAACGCGATCGTGATGGCCATGGATACAGTCAAAGGGTGTCTATTACGGGGTGGTTGTAGCGTGGTTCCCGGCCTTCCCCAAGAACAATGGATTTTGACTTTAATTTCCTCGATCGTAGGGGGTATTATTCTAGGGGTCGCAGCCATTCCCAGAAAAGAGGGTCAAATTTTTGCCTGGCAATGGGCCCTGATCATGTCACCGTTATGGGGCATTCTCTTCCTATCCTTTGGCATTGGCCCAGTGGTGACCCGTACCTCAGAATTTTTACCCCTATTCCGCAACATTGCTGGTTTCTGCCTAGGGGCATTAGTGGCTTATCTATCCCCCTATATCAACCAAGCGTCTCCTTCGGAAGAAACTTAAATTGCTATTTATTTGAGCATTTTTGACCATTTATTTGCATATTATTTGCATAACCAAACGATCGCTCTTCTTCCCCACCATGGTGACAGCGGAGTGATTTTTTTTGAATATTCCTAGGGATGATCTCAACATAGCTTTACTAGTATTGCTTGGCGTAAATAGGACTTACCCACAAGCCCCATCAAATCCCCCAAATTTGAGGGACTGTTAATGATTTTTCAGGCATTTTTCCCCATAATTGGGGCCAGGGGGGCTTGATCAATCAGCTCTTAAACTATTATTTCCTGTTTAAACACTTCCCCAATACGTTGCCATTCCAATTCCAACAGGTTATCCACTGACCAATTTGTCCAGCGTTGGAGCATATGGAGGGGATAGTTATGGGCTACCCCCACTACTTGAATCCCAGCGGCTTTGGCTGCTTGAATACCGGGGGGGGTATCCTCGATCGCTAAACAGTCAGCGGGCTTAAGCTCCAGACCTGCATTGTTTTGATTGAGTAGTTCAATGGCTTGGAGATAGCCCTCCGGGTTGGGCTTGCCATGGGTAATCAGTTCCGTGCCTACAATCACTTGAAAATAATCCAGTAAACCCGCCAAATTCAGCATGGTTCTCACATCTTCAGCAAAGGCACCCGTCACGATCGCCATGGGCAAACCCTGGTTTTGAATTTCCTGGAGAGCATTGGGGATTTCTGCGTAGATCGGTAATGCTTCTAGGCTTTGAACTTTAGTTTGATATGCTTCCTGTTTAAGGCTGGAGAGTTGGGCTAATTTTTTATCATCAACTAACCGACCCCGGCGGGTAAAAATATCCCCTAAGCAAGCCCGATCGCTTTTCCCAATACAAACTTCTCGGTACTCATCTGGGTCAGGTCGTAAATTTTCCCTCAGCAATAACTCCCCCAAAATTTCTTCGTGGATAAATTCGTCATTGACCATGACCCCTTTATAGTCGAAGAGTACCGCTTTCAACATGAACCTAGAAATTACTGATTATTAATACATTGTAGCCCTTAAGCATAAGCGATCCCTGGATTATCCCGCTACATCAATTTTAATCATAAAAACTCTTAAGTTCCTTAGAGGCTGTTTGCAAAGCCCCCCTTGCCCCCCATTCTGAGAAAAATTACCTAGACAGGACTTACGCAAAAATTTTAATTCTGTCCTAAAAACCATGATGTTTGGGGATATTTAGGAACAATCGTTCAAGCAAGTCCCCCCAGTTTAGTTTGGGGAATTTAGGGGGCTTGTGCGTAAGTCCTTAGAGGGGGACAAGCTACTTCTATCGTTTATATAACAAAGGTTTCAGCGATTAAATTATCAGAACAATAAAACGGCTTTTTCTACATAATGACTTCCGTATCAATGGCAAAATCCTTGGAAAGGCTTATTTTTCGTTAGTCAAATAATTGTGAGGACAATATCCCATCTTTCATTCTCAACACAAATC
>JAAUPO010000169.1 GCA_012033095.1 Synechococcaceae cyanobacterium RL_1_2
TTAGGAATAATGGAACATATAGGGCCCATGGGCCTGAATTTCGATGCTTTTTCTAAATCTTTCTCTAAGAGGATGTTTGAAAAGCCCCCCTTACCCACCATTCTGGGGAAAATCACCTAGATTTTAATCAATGAAGTCCCCCACATGGGGAGATTTAGGGGGCGACTCAACAACATTTGATACTTTTCAAACACGTTCTAAATCTATTTGGATTTTAGATTTTAGTTAATTTACATCTAAAATTTATCTATTTGATTTTTATTCAATTTTATTCAATTACTTAACCTAAAACCATATCTATCCATGAGAGCACGTCTAGATAGTCTTAAACAAAATCTGGCCCAAACGATTGTCGGCAAACATGACGCGATCGATCTGGTTTTAGTCGCCCTCCTCAGTGGAGGCCATGCCCTGTTAGAAGATGTCCCAGGGGTAGGCAAAACCCTTCTAGCTAAATCCCTGGCGCGATCGATCCAAGGAAAATTTCAACGCATTCAATGTACTCCGGATCTGTTGCCCACCGATATAACGGGCACTAATATTTGGAATCCAAGCACCAGGGAATTTGAATTTTTAGCCGGGCCCGCCTTTGCCAATGTGCTGTTGGCCGATGAAATTAACCGAGCAACCCCCCGCACCCAATCGGCATTGTTAGAGGTGATGGAAGAAAACCAGGTGACCATTGATGGAGAGCCCAAACAGGTACCTACTCCCTTTTTTGTGATCGCCACCCAAAACCCGATCGAGTACCAAGGTACGTTTCCGTTGCCTGAAGCCCAAATGGATCGGTTTACGGTGTCCTTGAGTTTAGGTTATCCCACCGAAAACGAAGAATTACAGATGTTACAACAACAGCTTAATCGCGTTGAAGTAGAAGAGTTAGGGGCCTGTATTACCCTCGAAGAAGTCCAGGAATTGCGCCAACTTTGCCGAAAAACCACCGTCAAAGAAGCCGCCCAACAATATATCGTGGATTTAGTGAGGGCTTCTCGCCAGGATGGAGATATTGTGTTAGGCATTAGTCCTAGGGGAACGGTAATTATGCAACGGGCAGCCCAAGCATTAGCATTTATGAACGATCGCGATTACGTCAATTTAGATGATGTTAAATATTTAGCACCCCATGTATTTAGCCATCGTTTAATTCCCGCTGGGGGGCTCAAATCTAAGGATGTAATCAAGAAATTACTACAGTCGGTGCCCACAGGAACTTAATTAATGGACAAGGTAATTGAAAATTAAAGCTAAAATGGGTTTAGCCTTTACCCCAGATGCCACAGCAAAATAACTATTTTTTCGTTATTCTGGAAAAAGCTCACCACCAATTAAGGCAAATCCTTTGCCTCGGCCCAGGAACTCACCTCAAGAAACCTATGACTCAGGAATCCCCCCAAAAATCATCTTGGTTAAAGCTAGCTGGATTAGGTTTAGCGTTACAACTGCTCCTTAGCCCTATCGCCGTGTTAGCCGAAAAAGAAGAGGAGTCTCAGGCCTTGAGCTATGGTGGTCTTTTGGAACAAATTGAGCAAAATCAAGTTTCCAAAATAGTGCTTGATCC
This sequence comes from Synechococcaceae cyanobacterium RL_1_2, assembly GCA_012033095.1. GTDB lineage: Bacteria > Cyanobacteriota > Cyanobacteriia > Cyanobacteriales > JAAUPO01 > JAAUPO01. Next base: position 1,559 of record JAAUPO010000169.1, read on the forward strand.
GATTAACCGTTCGGCGGAAGTAACCCTCAAAACAGATAAACTCTATCCCTCTCCCCAAAAGGTAACTCTCTTTGAAAAAAATCAAGAGTTAGTGGATTTGGCTACGGCCCAAGAGGGCTTAGAGTTAAGCATTGAACCCTCTGCGGATAACCGGGCCCTTGCAGGGGTGGTGGTGAATTTGCTGTTTGTCATGGTACTGCTGACCGCCTTAATCTTTTTAATTAGGCGATCGGTGCAAGCTTCGGGCCAGGCCATGAATTTTGGTAATTCCCGTGCTCGTTTTCAGGTGGAAGCCAAAACAGGCATTGGTTTTGAGGATGTAGCAGGTATTGAAGAGGCGAAGGAAGAACTAGGGGAAGTCGTAACATTTTTAAAGGAACCAGATAAGTTTACGGCCCTCGGAGCTAAAATTCCCCGGGGGGTTTTGCTGGTGGGGCCCCCTGGTACTGGGAAACTTTATTAGCTAAAGCGATCGCGGGGGAAGCCCAAGTTCCTTTTTTCAGCATTTCCGGTTCAGAATTTGTGGAAATGTTTGTGGGGGTAGGGGCCTCACGGGTGAGGGATCTATTTAAAAAAAGCCAAAGATAATGCTCCCTGTTTAATCTTTATTGATGAAATTGATGCAGTAGGCCGCCAACGGGGGGTGGGCATCGGTGGCGGTAATGATGAACGGGAACAAACCCTCAATCAGCTTTTGACAGAAATGGATGGATTTGAGGGGAATGCAGGAATTATCGTCATTGCCGCAACTAACCGCCCCGATGTCCTAGATAAAGCCCTATTGCGGCCTGGTCGCTTCGATCGTCAAGTAACGGTGGATTATCCTGATATTAAAGGGCGTTTGGGCATATTAGAGGTGCATAGTCGGGATAAAAAGGTAGCCCCAGATATTTCCTTAGAAGTAATTGCCCGCCGTACCCCTGGGTTCACCGGAGCCGATCTAAGTAACATGCTCAATGAAGCAGCCATCTTGACCGCCCGTCGTCGTAAGGAAGCCATCACCATGGAAGAAATTAATGATGCGATCGATCGAGTAATTGCAGGAATGCAGGGTAATCCCCTGGTCGATAGCAAGGCAAAACGCTTAATTGCTTACCATGAAGTAGGCCATGCCATCGTGGCAACCGTCCATGATGGCCATGATCCCGTTGAAAAAGTTACCCTTATTCCGAGGGGGCGGGCAAAAGGAATCACCTGGTTTACCCCCGATGAGGAACAAGGTTTAATTACGCGATCGCAGTTACTAGCGAGGATTGCGGTGTTGTTAGGGGGACGGGCCGCCGAAGAAATGGTGTTTGGGGAAGCGGAGGTTACCTCTGGGGCTAGTAATGACATCGAACGGGCCACTAGTTTAGCCCGCAATATGGTTACAAAATTAGGTATGTCCACCCTGGGTTTACTGGCCCTCGAAGAAGAAAATAATGAAGTATTTCTTCGGAACGATTGGATGGAAAATAAACCGGACTATTCCGAAGAAATTGCTTACAAAATTGATGAGCAAATTAGGGAATTTGTGATGGGGGGACTAGAAAAAGCCCAACAGACCATCGTCGCCCATCGGAGTTTAATTGATAATCTAGTAGATATTTTGATTCAACAGGAAACCATCGATGGAGAAGAGTTTCGCCAATTAGTGACAGCGGAATTAGGTCAAGATCTTTCCCCTACCTCCGCTCCCCCTAGCCCAGATTTAGATAAAGTGACGGAAGTACCTTCCTTAGCCTAACTAACTTTGGGCTGTGCAAAAAAAAATCAACAGCAACGATCGCGAATTTAGTTAGACAAATAAAGCTGTTAGGCTAATTTATAAAGCCCCCCTGCCCCTAAATTTGGGGAACTTGCTTGAACGATTGTCCCCAAACATCATGGTTCCCAGGACAGAATCGAAATTTTTGCGTAAGTCCTGAAAAAATTAGGTTCATTAAAAAATTTCCGGGGCTCAATCGGTTAGGATTTGGGGCAATGGCTATCTTTCCAGCTAAACTATTGTTCCTATGGCTAAATTTGATATTTCCCCCTATATTGACCATTCCTTACTGAATCCATGGGCAACCCAAGAACAGATCAAAGAATGTTGTAATCAAGCGGATCAATTGGGTTTTCCGGTGGTGACCATCTATCCGATCGCGATCAAACAAGCAGCGGAATTACTCCATGGCCGCCGTTGTAAAGTTAATGCGGTGATTGGGTTCCCCACCGGGGCGGTCACCTCCGCCACCAAATTACAATCCGCCTTAGAAGCGACGGAAGCGGGGGCCGAGGAATTGGATGTGATGATTAATTTAGGTTGGATCAAAGAAGGGCGCTCGGAGGACGTTTATCAAGAAATGGCACAAATTTGTGAAGACACGGGGGCGATCGTTAAAGCGGTACTAGAAATGAATGTTTTGACCACCACAGAAAAACGGTTAGCAGCGGAAATTTGTATGGATGCAGGGGCTAGTTTTTTGAAAACCAATACCGGTTGGTTTGGGGGGGGTGAAGGTGGAGGATGTCAGATTGCTCCATCAAATTGTCCAGGGCCGCATTGGGATTAAAGCCGCCGGGGCATCCATACCCTAGAACAAGCTTGGGAATTAGTTGAAGCAGGGGCTACTCGTTTAGGGACTTCCTATGGTTTAGCGATGATGGAGGAGCTTAAGTCGCCCATAGCCAAACCTGATGAATCCCCCACAAACTAAAGGCACTAGTACCAATAATAATTAGCCCAAACACTACTAATAAGCCGATCGCGAACCAGCGATCGCTACGGCTTTTATAGGGGGCCGGTTGCTTTAGATCCTGTTCCAACAAAACCATATTTTTTTGATTGGCTTGCCAGGCACTATCAAACAAATCCCCGATTAAAGGCACACTACCGGCCATGGCATCAATCAACAGATTCATTCCCATTTTGGCGAGGGTGATTTTACTTGCCCCTAACTGATGGGCTGACCACAACAAATATCCCGACGCGATCGCGCTGCCATAATCCCCCACCGCCGGGATTAGTCCCAAAATGGGGTCTAACCCAATACGAAAATCCGTAAAAGGAATAGGGATCGAATCATCCAATAAATGGGCTAAAAATCGAGCTTGCTCTAAGGATTTGGTTTGGTGCTGGGACAATTGATCCGCCATAGCTTTGGTGCCCCTAAATACTGGCTTTAATCTGATCTAACTTTTCCCGATGACGTTTGACTTCAGCCAACAAACTATTTTTTCTTTGTTGTAAGGTGCGAATATCTTGGGTAATTTTAGTTTTATGCTCTTCGGTAGCAGTGATCTTATTGGCCAATTGACTGAGGGTCGCATGGTTCTTAATAACCTGGGTACTCATCTCCAAATGTTTCTTTTGCAGATTAGTGATGGTTAATTTAAGTTGATCTTCCCTAGATTGTAAGTCCGTAACTTTCTCTTCTAACTGTAATTTATCTTCTTCCAGTTTAGTTTTAACTTTTTGTAGGGCTAAAAATTTTTGCCGTAGATTTTGATGCTGCTTTTGCTTTAAATATAATTGGTGGCCTAACTCCTTAATTTGATGGGGAGTTTCTCCCGTTTGAGCGATCGCGCTCTTCATCGATAGCTGTAAATTAATCTCCGCCTGACGTTTTTCCAATTCGGCCACTTCTTTTAAACGTCGTTCGTAGGTTTGTTGTTCCCGCTGATTGCTTCTTTGTAAGGTCTCTAATTCCTGGTATAACTTATGGCGATGGCTGCTAATTCGTTGGATTTTCGTCAGATGATAGTTACACTCATTGTTTAAATAAATGGTGCGTTCCTCCAATTCTTCCTTTAAATTATGGGCAGATTCCAGGGATTGATAGACCTGTAACTCTAACTTTTCCAGTTCCGTAACTTTGTCATTGAGGCGATGGAGACGATGACTGTCTTTATACCATACCCGCTCCTCTAATAACCTTACCCCCACTAACGTGCTGGGCACATTAAGGACTCCAAACCACAGGGATTCTGAAAGTTCCCCCACAACCATTAACCCAATTAATGTGCTGGAGCCAAACGCAAACATACCCATCAGGGTGTAATTCGTTAGTTTTTGCGTATCCATAATGCTTTGGAGGATGACCTTAAAATCATAAAGAATATTTTAAAGAATAACCCTGTCTTTGTATTGCTAAGAAATATTGAGAAATTGGCCAGGGTTGATGGTATTTACCAAGGAATCAAATGGAATCAATGGGTGTTCACTGGATAATTTATTATGCCAGTATTTACTCTGCTAATACCAAATCCGCCCGGTAGGATAAGGAAATTGTTGAAGCCATTAATATCAGCAACAATTGAGATAAAGGTTATAGGGCAAACGCATATTAATTTTCACTCAACGAAAGAATAATAGTTTCAGTGATTTTTTAAAATTTTATTCTCAATAAAAGCTTGTTTAACTTTGCTTATTGCGAAAAAGGGGAGTATGCGTTTTCCCTGATAAAGGTTATTTCCCCTATTAAATAAAACGGTTTTA
>JAAUPO010000170.1 GCA_012033095.1 Synechococcaceae cyanobacterium RL_1_2
TACTTAAAAGACAATTCTAAAAGACAAGACTGATATACAATTCATGTGCAAAAATTTCAGGCGAGAATGTACGGTTATGTACAAAGACCACTGAAATATATGGTAAATCTAGTGAATAGTTAAGTAAATACTTAAGTAAATTTACGGATTTTTCAGCTTCACCCCCGGTTAACCCATAACTTCTCTATTCTTACACTTTATAAAGATTAAATAAAGATCAATCTGAATGTTATTGCTTACCTCGATCGTCAACGCCCAACCATAAACTCATAACCAATGTCCAGGGATTTCACAAAAGGAAAACTGCTTGCCCAACGCTACCAACTAGTTGAGATGGTAGGCAAAGGGGCTATGGGTCAGGTTTATCGAGCAGAAGATACTTTACTAGGGGGCGTGATCGTTGCCGTTAAATTTCTCTCCCAAACCCTCCTCAACCACAAAATGCGGGAAAGATTTGAACGGGAAGCAACCATCTGTGCGTTGTTAGGAGAAAAAAGCATCCATATTGTTCGGGTTAGGGACTATGGGGTAGATCAAGAGGAAATTCCTTTTTACGTAATGGAATTCCTAGAGGGGCAAAGTCTGAGCGATGTCATTGAAGAAAAACCCCTAAGTTTAGCGAAGTTCGATAAATTTGTACGGCAAATTTGCCTAGGAATGGAAGCCGCCCACCAAGGCATTCTCTATAAAGGGGAACTATGTCCCATCATCCACCGGGATATCAAGCCCAGTAATATCATTGTGGTACAAAATCCCACGGTGGGGGAATTGGTCAAAGTCTTAGATTTTGGCATCGCCAAATTAATCCAAACCGATAGCTCCCAAACCAATACGTTTATGGGAACCTTAGCCTATTGTTCCCCTGAGCAGATGGAAGGGAAAGAACTAGATAACCGTTCCGACATTTATAGCTTGGGGGTCATGATGTATGAAATGCTCACGACCTACATGCCCATCATTCCAGACAATCCCAATTTTGGCGGTTGGTATCAAGCCCATCACCATACTCCCCCCCTGCCTTTTCCCAATCGAGATAATATTCCCACCCAACTCAAGGATCTGATCATGGAATGCATGGCCAAAGATCCCAATCAACGCCCCCAGAGTGTGAGTGAAATTATTAGTGTTCTCAAAAGTTTAGATATTAACAGTAATTCCCATGGCTATGATTCCCTAGATACTTACACGGGCAAAAGTAGTCGCGATCCACATCAACATGAGGATGATTCATCGTTAGAATTGTTTGCCCCAGGGGCCCTCGATTCCCGATTTGCTAAAGCGGTATGGCCTAAAAATAAACCCCAGGCCCGCATCGTATTTCCTCGGCTGGTGGGTAAAAGTAACCAGGAAACCTGGGCAACGCTGTGGGTAATGCTAGAGCAATCGGATATTCGGGAACGGGTGCATGATATTCGTTACAATCAGTTTTTGTTTTTAGGGGCCCCTCACCCCATGATTCTTTGGATTACGGTGCTTTATAACAAGCATTCTGGCCCAAGATGGTTACCTTGTTACCTGGATTTGAAAACATCCGTAGGACAATTGGTTAGTAAAACCTTAGGCTTATCGGGGTCTTACCATATAGTATTCTTTGCGGAAGGTTATCCCCAGCAGTGTGAGCATGTTACTTCTTCAACGATCGCGGCTAATCAATGCAAACGTTTATTAGACTGGATCGAAGCGAGTGATCTTAAGCCAGCGAGTAACCCTAAAATTAGTAAAGCGTTACTTAAAAAAGAGTTTGAAAAATTAAAACCTGTAATTGCCAAAAAACTAAATAAACTTAAACATTGATAAAATTGATAGGACTTAGAGGCTGTTTGCAAAGTCCCCCTTGCCCCCTATTTTTTGGAAAATCACCTAGATTTTGACCAATGAAGTTCCCCAAATTGGTGGATTTAGGGGGCGACTCCACAACATTTGATATTTTTCAAACACGTTCTTAGTCTATTATTTCGTTTATTTCGTTATTTTTCTAATAGACGATCAAGCTTGGCCTTGCGATTAAAATCCGATGAGCTCCCTGCTCAAGCTTGTATCGGACTGCCGATAATTTTTCTTAAAAAATCCTTTATGGACAAAGTTTTAAGAAGATGTTTATAAAACGATAAGAACTTTCTAAGCTTTAGCGGGATTGATTTGAAGTAATGTTACCGTTTAAATCTGTCATTGATACCTGTGTCCCACGGCCAGAAATCAAATCAGGAGATCTATCCTTGATTTGTTTGCCGCTAAGTTGCGTTTGGTAGTAGAAGGAAAAGCACCACAGATTTATCAGAGTGCGGAAGATTTTTTTCGTAATACCTTTGTGACGGAAGGCCTAGAAGAATTAATTAGGGAAGTATTTAGCCGTCTGACTGGTACTGGGGTTGGTTCCCCTGTCATTCGTTTAGAAACCAGCTTTGGCGGAGGCAAGACCCATGATGAGATTGCCCTATGGCATATTGCTAAACAGGGCCGATCGCTACTTCGTGAAGATGATAGATTTGATCGTCTTTTGGCGATGATTCCTGAAGGCACAATTCAGGTAGCAGCCATTGATGGTCGGGATCTAAGTCCCCAGGAGGGAATCTACCACGAAGAAACAGGGCTTACGACCAAAACTATTTGGGGGGAAATTGCTTACCAACTTGGGGGGGTTGAGGGGTATCAACTGTTGAAGGGGTCTGATGAACTAGGGATTAGTCCGGGTAGTGCGGTAATCGATCGCTTAATTGGTCCTAAGCCCACCTTGATTATTTTGGATGAGATTGCCCGTTACTTTCGTTCTGCGAAGGCCAAGGTGGTGGAGAGTAGTAACCTCGCAGAGCAAGTGGTGGCATTTCTGTTTTCGTTGATGGATTGTGCGGCATCTTGCAATAATCTCGTTTTTGTCTATTCCTTGGCTTCTAGCGCAGATACCTTCGGCGAGGAAACGGCGGAATTGATGCGGGAGTTAAGGAGTGCGTCGGCCCGTCAGGAGAGAATCCTCAGACCTAGTAACGATGTGGAAATCTATAGCATCGTTAAGCAACGGATGTTCGATAGTATCAGTCTTAAGGCGGCCGAAAAGGTAGCGGATCTTTATTTTGATACCTATAGGGCTAGCCATAATAATTTACCCGATAGGTGCAAAGAATCTAATTATAAGGAAGCGATCGCGAAGAGTTATCCATTTCACCCCGAATTATTTAATTTACTAACCAACAAAATTGCGTCAATTCCGGAGTTCCAACGTACCCGTGGGGCGTTACGGTTATTTGCCCAGGTGGTGCAATATCTATGGCAGCATCCCTCGCCATACATGCCCCTGATCCATCCCCACCATTTACCCCTTGGAATCCATACCGAAATAACCACAGAATTAACTTCTCGGTTAGATCGGGCTTTGATGGATTTAGCGATCAAGGCGGATATTCATAACGATCAGGGTATTTCTGCCCATGCCCAAACCCAGGATCAGGAATGGCGCGATCGGGGCAAACCACCTTTTTCCTCATGGGTAGCTCGAACCATTTTTCTCCATTCCGTGACCCAAGGCATTACGGCGGGGATCAGCAATGCTGAGTTACATTTATCTTTATTGATGCCCCAACTTGAAACTGGCTTCATCGGTCAGGCGGTAAAAACCTACTTGATGTCGCTTGGCATCTAGATTTTGATCCGGTTACCAATATTTATCAATTCAAAGAGGAACCATCTTTAAATAAAATTATTGCCCAGGAAAAGGAACAGGTTTCGATTACGATCGCGAAAGAAGAATTACGTACCCGCCGGGATAGTATTTTTGCTCGTAAATTTTTTGATTGTATTATTGCGCCGGAGGGGTCCTATGATGTGGAAGATCGATCCGATAGTATTGCCCTCTGCCTCATTGATTTTGATGAAGCAACCCTCCAGGATTCCACCGATGCTGTGCCGTTAATTGTGCAGAAAATTTTCCATGGTACTGGGGAAAGTGCAACGTTCCGCAACTTTAAAAATCGTTTATTGTTCCTTGTGCCAAATAAGCAAGGATTAGACCGTGCTCTTAGTTTGGCAAAGGAATTTATTGCGATCAAAGCAATTCGCAGTAGCCCCCGTCGTTTGGAGGAGCTATCGAATACCCAACAAAAAGACCTTAAGGCCAGGGAAGGAATACTCGATCTCAATGTCCGGGTGGCCCTAACCAATGCCTATAGACATTTATTTTATCCAAGCGAAGATAAGATCAAGGCACCGAAGGGTTTAATGCATTATCCTTTGCCGACGGAGGATTCTAGTACGGTCAAGGGCAAAAATAACCAGCAGGAAGTAATTCTCAAGGCCCTCAAGGATTGCAATAAGATACGGGGGGATGAGGCCAAACCCTATGCCTCAGCGTTTATTTTACAAAAGGTCTGGCCGGTGGGCATGGATCACTGGACAACCAAGGCGTTACGGGAAGCTTTTGCTAGAGGTATAGAGCACAAGATGTTGTTGGAGGGGGAACTTAGTCAACTACGGGATACGATTAAAACTGGGGTGGAGGAAGGAGCCTGGGATCTTAAGTTAGGGAAACAGGTCTTTATTAAACAACCCAATCAGACCCTAGTTTTACCGACGATCGCTTTTTCGGAACAGTTGGAGCTATACCGTCGGGGTATCCTCAAACCACCGGAGCCGAGAATAATTGAATTTGATATCCAAACCATCTCGATCAGGGAGAAGGAAAAAACGGTGCGATTACGGTGGCGGGCCAAGGGCGCGATCGCCGTTGCGTTGTACCAGGAAAATGAACTGATCCGTGATGATTATCCACCGTCGGGGGATGGGGAATTAACGATCGCGACCACCACTACGTTTAGGGTAGTGGTGAATTATGGGGAAGAGGAAACGGCAGAAACTAGCAAAACGGTTGACTGTGCTTCTACCGAAACGGGGACGGGGGGCGATCGCGGTGGTGATGGAACGGATATTAAGGAGCCGTTATTATTCCGTCCCACTGAAATTACCAAGGATGGCTCCATTAATAAGACTTTTACGGAATTATCAGATCAGATTACTGATACTAACGTTAAAACTATTTCTGTACTGGCTATTACGGTGAATTCCCTCCAGGATTACCGTAAACTGAGTACGGCGATCGGTTTTCTAACTAGTTATAAACCCCAAATTGAGCAGAGCATCACTTTACAAAGTCAGGGTCAATTCATAAGGTTGGAATATCAGGGGGATTATCGGGGTTATCAAGGGTTTGCGAACCCTATCAATACGCTGTTGAATACCCAGGAGATTCAGGGTGATGCTATGCTCACCATCCGTTTAGAGTTTGAGCCGGCCATGGCTGTGGCTGATGGTACCCTTGAGAAAATCAAAAATGTGCTCAGTAACAATCCGGTGGAACGGTTAGGATTAATGGCCCAGGTAGGTTACGACGATTAATATTATGCAGGAATTTCAATTACGGGTTGTGCCGTTACAAAATAATGAGTTTGCGTTAGATCTGTTTCAATGTGCCTACAAAAAGGCAGGGCAAAGGAAACGGCCGGCGGCCCAAAAAATTGGGCGGCTCAAGGGCCATCCCCTTATTTTGGCCCGTCAGGCGGTCTATGATTGTCTTAAGCAAAATAACTATGACCCCAAATCCCTCAACTATAAACGCCATAATCCCTATGTTCTTGATGAAATATCTGGGGTAAATCTTGCGGTTTTATTTCAGGCATTGAAACGACTGAGCAAGCCCGATCGCATTGCTAATATTACGCAAGGGATACGGGCCATGGGTAATGAAGAAGCCCATTATTGGTTTGCGAAGATGAGTAATGGTCACCAGCGATCGGCCCAGAAAGCGATTAGGGTATTGCTGGGGGAAACCTAGGGAAATATAAAATTATCCTTATTTTTGTGCTTAAGATCCCAATATCAAATGGGACTTACGCCCAAGTCCCCTAAATCCCCATCCTGGAGACTTCCCATACTCCCTCTTGTTCCCCCAAAATGGGGGCTAGGGGGCGATAAGAAAAGCCTAAATCCCCATCCTGGGACTTCCCATACTCCCTCTTGTCCTACCCCAGGTC
>JAAUPO010000171.1 GCA_012033095.1 Synechococcaceae cyanobacterium RL_1_2
GTTCAAGCAAGTCCCTCAACTTCGGGGAATTTAGGGGGCTTGGGCGTAAGTCCTATTAGTATGATTCGTCGTCTTGGGTAATGGTTTCGTCCTTGGTTGGAACCATGATTTCCTGTGGGGTTAAATATTGCACCACTGCCGCTCCCACCGTATCACCCCAAACATTAATGGTGGTGCGACAGCGATCGAGGAACCAATCAATGACCAGGATTAGGGAAATGCCTTCAATGGGAATATTGACAGCCTTAAGGACGATCACCATGGTCACTAACCCCGCCTCTGGAATGCCCGCCGCCCCGATCGCCGCTAAAGTCGCAGTCAGAAAAATAACAATTAATTGGCCGCCCCCCAATTCAATGCCATAAATTTGGGCAATAAATACTGCTGCTACCGCTTCATAGAGGGCCGTGCCATCCATGTTGATGGTCGCGCCAAGGGGTAAAACAAAATCAGCGATTTCGGGTCTAAATTTTGTTTTTTTTCGATCGTACATTCTAGGGATAGGGGCAACGTGGCGGAACTAGAGGCCGTGGAAAAGGCCGTGGTAAGGGCTGGTAACATCCGTTGGAGATACACAAACGGATTTCGATGGGCAAAAATTTTCAAAATCAGGGGTAGGATCACCACGCCATGAATGATTAAGCCAATAATTACAGTGCCAGCGTATTTCCAAATGGAAGCAAACTCCGCTCCAAACCCCACAAAGCCCCCCGCCGAACCTAGGCGACCCGCAATTAACGCCCCAATCCCCACGGGAGAAGCTAACAACACCAAGTGAACCATGGCCATGATGGCATCGTTGAGTAAATTAATGCCGTTGATGAGGGGTTGGGCCCGATCGAGGGTGGTTAAAATACCTCCAAACACTAAGGAGACAATAATGAGGGGCAGCACATCATTATTAGCCATGGCGGCGAATAGGTTACGGGGTAATAGGCCCACCACCACATCTTTGATCGTGTCCCCAATGGAGGCGTTTTCCTTGCCTTGTACCTTAGAGGCAATAGCTAAATCCACCACCACCCCTTTTCCCTTGGGCTGGGGTTCAATCTCTTCTCCCTCTTGGTTTTGCCAAGCTTGCACCGTCATGGTTTGGGCATTACTAACATCCACAATTCCCCTAATTTTTTGGTCATTGAGGATCAGGGCATAGCGATCGTCAAAGGTTTTACGGAAAGTTTCCCCTTCTAAAGTGATAGTTTGATCTTCAATGTGGTAGCTAACGGTTTCTAAACTTTGGCCTCCCCTGAGGAGAATGCGTTGGGCTGCGGTTTCGGCCATCCCCGGTTGAAATGCCATCACTAAAATTAAACCGAGACCTACCGCGATCGCAGTGGTGACCATATAAAAACGATCGTTTTGGCACCAATCCCCCTTAGATTCCTTAAATCCCCTAGGCTCGTAATACTGGTGACCATGGATGTCATGACTAAAGGCACCACCAACATCAATAGGCCATGGATAAATAACTCCCCAATAAAATCGAGGTTTAAGCCCACTTGGGGTAAAAAACCACCGAGCAACGTACCAACAGCGATACCAATGAGAATGGGAATGAGGAGGGAAGGAGTTTTCATGGTGCAGTTACTCAGTGCTCAGATTTCAAGGATTTGTCATCAACTGGTAGTTATAGCCCTAGCCACCATCATTGTTATGGAGGGACTATTATCTTCCCCTACAGAATAGGGTGTTGTCTCTTGGGCCGGATCTTAACCCGTTTGGCTGCGGCTATATAGACCTAAATATATTGCTTCGATGCAGAGATCGGGGAATATTTTGGGATTAATAATTTAAAGAGCTTTGAAGGTGGGAAGGAGGGTATTAATGGCTGGTTGGGTATAGGGGATATTTTCTGCGGTGGCGGAAACCATTAGTAATAGGACATCTCGCTCACCTTGTTTGGCATAGAGTAAGCCACCCATGGGTTGGTTTTGTTGGGTTAAAGTGCCGCTCCAGGGAATAATAATGCCTTCGGTTAGTTCTTGAAACGGTTGGGGGGTAAATCCTTCTCCAGATAGAAAGGTTTCGATCGCGATTTGGGCCACCGCTGAAGGGGGTAAGGGGCGATCGCTGGCCCGAGGGTGAACCACTACTGTATAGGCTAAAGTTCCATCTTCATTTTCCATTACCGTAACCCCATGGAGATTAAGCACTTTGTAACCATCTAAAATACCAATGCCAAAGCGGGCTGCGGGCTCCTGATAAATTTGGGAGGACAGGGGTAAATAGGCCGGAATCGCTGGAGGAGTAAGCACGTTTTCGCGATTGGGTACGGGGGGGGGATATGTCTGTTGGGGTTTGGGCGAAGGTAAAGTGCAGGTATTGGCCACTCCAAATTAACGCGATCGCGGTCAAGAAAGCCATCAGCCAAAATTTCCAAACACCTAGGACTTTAAACATAATGTTAGGGGTAGCGTTTTACTTTCATTGAAACTTGATCAAAACTTAGTTAAAACTTAGGTAGTGCCAAAGGTGTAAGGATATTTAGGCCCAGGATAATTGATTATCTTGATTATCAAGGGGTTTGATCTTCCTGATCCTTACTTGTATAGGACTACCAAAACGTAGAGGCTATTGGAACAGTGGCCTAACTGCTATGGGTAAAAGGTGAATATTATCAAATATGAGTGAAAGGTAAATAGAGTAGGTATTGTCAAAATTGATTGAACCTAGGGTATGTGGGGGTAAACGGGTAACTTTTTACCCTTCCTGTTATCTTGGTCAGTTTGTCTTGGTCAGTGTTTGGGGTGGGGTAGTGAATCTTTATTCAAAGTGAATGGCCCGTTCTACTGCTTGTTTAGCATTAACCCGCCCATAACCAAACCACTCAGAATGGCCATTATCTTCATAACTACCCATTTCTAAACCCAATTGGCGATCGGGATTCGGATCAATAATTTTATCGGCGGTGGTTTCCAATACTTCCCGCACTTGGTTGGCCGTGAGGTTGGGATTAGCAGAGATCGTTAATGCTGCGATTCCCGCTACGAGGGCGGCGGCAAATTCCGTGCCCCCAAATCCATGGCCGTTCTCTTCAAACTCCTTTTTCAAGACCCTAGCCCCCGATAAATTATCTGCTTGGGGGGTCGTAGGAATTAACTGTTGTTGACTACGCCAAATACAAGGAATCGCGTTATCACTAGGGGCGCACACTGACACCATAGAACCCCAATTACTATAGGCCGCTTTCTGGTTATAGCTAGTACAAGCCGCTACCGTAATCACATCAGGATGGAGGGCCAGCCCCGATAACCATTGGGTAGCCCCCTCTGGCAGATCCTTACCCCAATTACGTTCAAAAATGATGCCATCTAGGGGACGATTGGCGTTACCGGCCGGCACAATCACCACACAGCCTTTTCCTTGCCGGCCTTTGGTGGCAGCTCGATGAATGGCTAGGGTTTGCCGTAGGGACAGGGGTAAATAAATGGAAGTGGTTAACCAATTACATAAAAATAACGCTGGCTTCCCTGGCTGTAGCCAAATCAAAAAATTCCTCGATCGCGCCATCATCAAAATATTGAGGACTAGGCAAAGGTACTAGTTCACATTCTGGAGCCACCCCCGTAAGGGAACCCACCGCCACTTCCCCCAGCAGATTGGTTGCCCCTTGGTAGCTAAAGGATAAATCCGCGATCGCTAAGGCCACCTTAGAATCGCCTTTAGTCATTTGCCATGCATCCCGTAAATGAATATGGGCTTGATCCCCTTCCCCCGCCTCCGGCAGGGCATTATGATACCAATCCTCAATGGATAGAGCGTCTCCCCCTAAAGAAAAAGTACGACGCTCAGCAATAATATTAACTTCAGCCCTTAAAATTCCCGCATGGGCTTTGAGTTGATTAACTATTTTTAACGGATTTTGGGTGGCACTTTCCCCTACCCGGTAAATATAGGTATGGGGGATTTCCAGGATTGGCTTGAGCAACTCCAACCCATGATCATTTTCCCAACCCCGACGCTCCTCCTCCTCCGATTGATATTGCACCATAATCTCATCGGTTAAATACACCGGATTATGGGGGGAGGCTTCAAAAAAATAAACATGGCTAACAAACTTCACATTGGATTGTTGCCGTATTTCCTGCATGGCTGGAGCCAGATGGATCGGATTAACCTGCAATTCCTGTAAGCTACTACCCAAAATAGATTTTTGTTCTTTGATGGGTAATACCATCCCAACATTGGTGGATGAGTCATCAAAACATACGGTAAAGCGATCGATGGATTTAGTCAGGGCCAACTCTTGGCCGCCCCGTTGACAAATCAAACCCATACGTTGCTCTGGGGTATAAAAATCTAGCGTTTGTTTTGCGTCCATAAACCAAGCTTGAAACTAGCTTTCTTATACCATAGTTGCCCTAGCTTCAGATATTTCAATTTATCAGGACTTACGCCAAAATTTCACTTCTGTCCTGGAAACCAAGATACTTGGACAACAGAATTAAACCAAGTCCCCCATCATTGCTGGATTTAAGGGACTTGTGGGTAAGTGCTATTTGTTAAGACCTAGTTTATATTTCAATCTTGCAAGGGCAGGACTTACGCCAAAATTTCGATTCTGTTCTGGGCACTATGATCCTTGGGGACAATCGTTCAAGCAAGTCCCGCAAATTTGGGAGATTTAGGGGGCTTGTGCGTAAGTCCTAAAGGCAACTATTTCCATAAATTTTTGTGGTAGCCCATCCAATAGGGGTGGGCCATCATGGCTTTTCGGACAATAAAACCGCCTTGAGCCATTAACCGAAAGGGTAAATTTTGATGAGCAAGTAGCTTATGGAGCAATTTAGTTGTTTGGTAGTGCTAAAAGCGTAAGCATATTTAGACCCAGGATAATTGATGATCAAGCGGTTTAAACTTCATGATCCTTCACTCTACTAATCTAAACAAAGTACAGTACAAAATATAGTACAAGAAACCTTAGCTTTTTAGATCAGACTAAGATATTTAGCCCCATACCCCCAAGGACATTTGTCCCTTCTGAAGGATTTTAATTGCTCTGGCTATGGCTGGCACCCAAGGTTATGGCACAAGTTTAGGGTTTAAAGGCTGAAATGGTTCTCCAGGAGTGGGCACAATTACTGTGGTATCTAAGTTTGCTTGGTGTAACAGGGCTTTAAATCCATCGATGGAGCCATCTTCAGTGAGCACTTTCGCCAATACCCCGCTATAGGTGCCAGAACCTAGGCCAGCGGTGGGAATAATTGCTTGGGGTTGGAGCCATTGACAGGCTTGTAGGGCTTTTTTTCCCCCCTGCAACACTGGAATGACAAAGGCTAATTTTGCCCCCACGATCGGGGTAATTAAGACATTGATCGGGCCCTGGGTTTGCAGACTTGGATCATGGAAACCGTGGGGTTCGTAGTAAATTTTTTCATTAGTTTCTAAATCCGTCAAAATATATCCATTTTCCTTGGCCCCTGGCCCCACGATCGCACCGGGGACAGCGGTAATAGTGATCCCATGGTCAAAGGTGTAATTTTGACCGTGGTTAAGGGTTGTTACATTGCCGTAGCCTAAGGCCGTTACTACTTGGCTACCATTGGGGGAGGCCACCACGGGTAAACTATGGTCAAGTTCCTGGAGGGTGGGGCGGTGGGCGTGATCCTCTAAACCTTGGGACAGTAAAATTAAATCAATTTTGTCGGGGATGGGCCGAGGTACCGGGCGATCGAGCTGGAAAAACCACGGTGCATTACCAAAGGTGAGGGGCCCAACTAACCAAGGATCTAACAAAATCCTTTTATTACCCATTTCGATGAGCCATGAGTTGCTATCAAGCCAAGTTAATTCCATGGTTAATTTGTATTACAATAACAAAATTAGTACAAATAAATTATTTTAATTCTATTTTAATTTCTGCTGTTAGGGCCCGCTAGACAGATCTTAGGTTTTAGGTTCTAAGAACGTGTTTGAAAAGTATCAAATGTTGTTGAGTCGCCTCTAAATCCTCGAAATTGGGGGAGTTCATTGTATCCAACTAG
>JAAUPO010000172.1 GCA_012033095.1 Synechococcaceae cyanobacterium RL_1_2
TATTACTGGGACCCTTCAATGCCCTAACTCCGAATTGGGGGACTTCATTGGTTAAAATCTAGGTGATTTTATCCAAAATAGGGGGCAAGGAGGACTTTTCAAACATCCTTTAAGCTTTTTACTTCTAAAATTCCAAAAATCTATCTGGGGTTAATTAATAGCTGAAATTATCTAAGCTTAACAGATCTTAATAATTGACTTCGAGCAATGCACTGGCAATTACCTTCTTCTGAGTTACCTCCTGTCTGGTTAATTGAGCTAATCCGCGCCCAAAATCCTAGTTTTGACGGTAATTATGCGGCAAAATTGTTATGGGATCGAAACCTGCGCGATCGCGAAGCCATTGAAAAATTTTTAGATGCAGATTTATATCAGCCCACCAGCCCATTGGAGTTTGGCCAGGAAATGAAATGGGCGATCGCTCGGATTAAGTTAGCCCTCGCTCGCAGGGAAAAGGTCTGGATTTGGGGGGATTTTGATGCGGATGGAGTGACTGCCACCAGTGTGTTATGGGAAGGATTAGGACAATTTTTTACCCAGGAAGTAACCCTGTTTTATTACATTCCCGATCGCTCCAGGGAATCCCATGGTTTAAATCGAACGGGGTTAGAACGGCTTAAAGAGGAAGGTTGTAGTTTAATTATTACCTGTGATACGGGGAGCACCAACGGCCCAGAAATTGACTACGCCCAAACCTTAGGGATGGACGTGATTGTGACCGATCATCACACGTTGCCAGAGGAACGGCCCAACGTGGTAGCAATTATTAACCCTAGGTATTTTATTGAGGATCATCCCCTCTATTCCCTATCGGGGGTGGCGGTGGCTTATAAATTAGTAGAAGCGGTTTATCATCAATTGCCCAGTGAGGATAAACAACCCTTGGAATATTTATTGGATCTTGTCGCGATCGGTTTAATTGCTGATCTAGTGGAGCTGAAGGGGGATTGCCGTTATCTCGCCCAAAAAGGCATTGAACAATTACAACGCCAAGCTCCAGAGGAAACCTACCACCATCCTGGGGTACACCATCTATTACGGCTATGTCGATCTAGCGGCGATCGACCGACGGCTATTTCCTTTGGCATTGGCCCCAGAATTAATGCGGTGAGTAGGATTCAAGGTAATGCCCGTTTTTGTGTGGAGTTACTGACTAGTCAGGAGGAACCCCAATGCAAAAAGCTGGCGGAAACAGCAGAATTGCTTAATACCCGTCGTAAAGAGTTGCAAAAAAATACCCTGAAGCAAGTGGAGCAAAGGGTTGCAGCGTTAGATTTGTCCACCACGGGGGTAATTGTGTTAGCCGATCCCCAATGGCAGGGGGGAGTGTTGGGTTTAGCGGCGGGCCAGATTGCCCAAACCTACGGCCGGCCACCATTTTATTAACCATCGATGAAGAGGCAGGCATCGCTAGGGGTTCGGCTCGATCGGTAAACAGTATTGATTTGTATCAGTTAGTTCACAGTCAACGGGAATTGTTGCTAGGTTTTGGTGGCCATCCCTTTGCTGCGGGGTTAAGTTTGTCCTTGGCAAATTTGGATTTATTCATTAACAGTATTAATCAAGGTTTAAGGCAACAGGCCGGAGATCCCAATCAAATTAAACCGACGATCGCGGTGGACTTAGGGGTCACGGTGGCGGCATTAGGGCCCGATTTATTTCGGGAATTAAAGTTACTAGAGCCCTGTGGCATGGGCAATCCGACCCCCAATCTTTTGATCAAAATTGTTGGGTAGAGGGGGTGTGGAATAAAAATATTACGGATCGCCAAGGCAAACAGATTAGTTATCTGCGCACTACGTTCCAATTATTTGATGAATCCACTCACCAGGGTTTTGAGGGGCAATGGTGGGGCCATAGCAAAGATGATTTACCCGGTGGCCACCGATTTGATGCGATCGTGAGGCTAGATTTTAATACCTATGATAAAAAATATATTCTAGATTTGGTGGATATTAAACCTGCCCAAGCCATGGGTCAAACTTCTTGGCAATCCCCTAAAATTTTAGATTTTCGTCAGGAACCAAATTATCGTCAACAGGAAGATTGGATTGTGATCGATCGCTGTCCTGATTCCTGGCGGGCCCTAGAGCAATCCTATCAACGGGCCCGCCAGTCTAACCATCCCCTTGCCCTTGCCTATCGGGAACAATGGCAACGGCAGGCCGAGCAATGTTGGCGACAACTGATGGGGGTGGCTAAATACCTAGTCCGCACTGGGGAAGTAAAATCTGTGGATTTGATTGCACAAAAATTAGAGCTTAATGCCACAAGCTTACACCTTGGGTTAAATGCTTTACTTAGTATGGGGTTTAACTACACCATTAACCAAGGTCACATTGCTGTTAAGTACGACGCGATCGCTGCTAATCCTGATGACCACGCGATCGAATTGTTTTTGTTTGCCGTGGCGGAGGAACAATTTCAACGGCACTTTTTCCAAACGGTTCCCCTGCCGGTCATTGAAAAACATTTAGCTTAACTTTAGTTCGATTTAATAATTTTGTACCTATAGCCGTAGCCCATCTGATCGCAACAGATTCATCATGGTTAAAATTTCACTAAATGAGCTTTTTAGCCCTTAGAGCCGATTTATCAAGCCCCCCTTGCCCCCATCCTGGGGGAGAAATTTCTGAAAAATCATGAAAAGTTCCCCAACGGTGGGGGATTTAGGGGGCATAACTTTCGGGAATTTAGGGGGCTTGTGCGTAAGTCCTAAGCCTTTTAGAAATGTCCTGATATTTATGTATAGTCAATTTAATTTAGTATGGGGTGGCTGTTCCTCTCAACGGAATGTTTTCAGATCTATTTGTTTCCCCTAATTATTTAAAAAGACTATATTTATGGCTATAGCGAGAATAGTCCCAAATATTCCTTAACGCCGTTGCCACCAGAAATAGATCGCTAAACCTAACCCGAAGCTAGGGAAAAACAATAAGGCTAAGCCCCTAATTAACCAAGGTGTGCCCCCTGTGAGATTAATGCGCCGCGATCGCGATTCTTTGGGGGTAATATCCAGGAGGTTGTCATTTTTTTTGCTCAACCAACCGATGGATTTAATAAATAATTGATTATTAATCTGTTGTTCAAATAAACCATTTTTAGCAAAGTCCCCATCACTAAACACCACCATTCTTTGATTCGGTTCTTTAGTCAGGGCATAGCCAAGGGTGAGGGGCCCCGGTTGATCCTGTTCAGCGGGGTTGAGGGTCGGTTCTTCCTGGGCATTAGCTTCTGCCCAACTGTCATTGCCCGTAGTCACTAATGGAAAAGCCGCGATCGCTGAATCTTCCTGTGCTTCAAAACTCAATGAGCCCACATTTTGAAAGAACGCATAGTCATTATTAAAACCCTCGGTGATGGGATGGCTGCCATAGTTTTCTATTAATAAATCCCTAGGGCCAAACCCAAATACTTGTTTATTTTTAGTGTCACTGACCACAAACCGGCGATCGAGGGTCAATTGCCATGGGGTTAAAATCTCTTCTAAACCCGTTTGGGGTTCCGGCTCTAACATTAGTAATACACTACCTCCCCCGGCTTGATATTCTTCTAGGGCTTTAATCTCCCCAGCTAAAAACCGTTGTTGGGGCCCCACGATCGCTACAACCGTAGCATCTTCAGGGATCCGGCCAACGGTACCGAGGCTGAGGGACTCCACGGAATAGCTTTGTTCCTCTAAGGCATTTACCCCTTGCCATAAACCCCCTTCCACTGGTTCCAAGGAAGCTTCCCCATGGCCTTGTAGAAAATAAACCACATTGGGGCGATCGCTCTGAATATCAAGCATAGCCTGGGTAATTTGCTGTTCTTCTAGTAACTGGGGCGGCCGAAGGCGGGTGATTAATTGGCGTTGATCTCCAAACTCAAGGTGTACTTCTCCGTCTTGCTCCACTTCAAATTTATTGGCTAGCCCTAGATCTAATTCTGGATCGACAAAGGTAAAGTCAAACTTGGGGTTAGCATTGCGGTATCGAGTCAACAATTCCTCATCTTCAGGACTGGGCTGACTGGTAAAGAAAAATAATTTGATGGAGGAAGGTAGCTGGGCCACCACTTCCTGGGTTTGGGGAGAGAGGGTAAATTGCTTAGTTTCAGTCAAGTCCCATTGATGACCATAGCGGGCAAAAATAAAAGTTTAACGCCCCTAATAGGCTAATAAAGCCGATCGTGGACACCGTGATGTTGCTACCAGTAATTACCCATCGTTGTTTCCACAGGGGGTTACGGAATAGGATAATGCCGGTCGTCGTAGCCATGATCGTCGCCCCTAAAATGAGGAGGGTAATGACTAGGGGGTCAAAACCCGATATGGCCCCCGCCATTAGGCCTGCCATCGCCAGACCCAGCCCCATTAAGCCGATTAAATATAGGATGAATTTACCCATTAATTATTATTAATTACCGTTAATTTCGTTGAAACCTCAGGGCCTCCATAGATTGGGTTGTTAAAAATACCCCCAAAACAATATAGCTGATCAGCATCGCGACACTACCAGTATCGATTAATCCCCTCAACAGATTGTTGTAATGTCTCAGTAGGGATAAATGGTTAAGGATAGTCCCTAAAATACCATCGTTATTTTCTGCGATCGTGTCGATCACCCACAACATCAACACCAGTCCAAAAGTCATCATGGCGGCAATGATGGTGTTGTCGGTGAGGGAGGAAATAAACATCCCCAAGGAAAGAATGGCCGCCCCTAACAAAATGATGCCGCAGTGGGCAATCAAGGGTAACGCTGGCCCCAGGGCGGGAGTAGTTGCGCTTAATACGATCGCTTCGAGTAGTAAAAAGGGCATCGTTAAGGTGATAAAAAACACTAACACCCCTAGTAATTTTCCCACCGCGATCGACCAATGGGAGAGGGGGGAAGTAGCTAATAACTCTAAGGTGCCGAGCTGTTTTTCCCTAGCATAAAGGCCCATGGATAGTAGGGGCAAAATGAATAGCACTAAAGACCCCATCAATCCCCAAAAACCTTGAATAAATTGGGTTGCCACGTCCACCGATTGGGGTAATAGCCCCATCTGTTCTCCCATGGCTACATCTTGAATTAAGCCAAACAAAATAATGACGAAAAAGAATCCTGACATTAACCAGAATACCGCCGCGATCGCGTAGGCAAAAGGGGAGAGGAAATAGGATAGAAGTTCTTTGCGAAAGATGGCAATAACGGCATTCATAAATAATTTGCAATTTGCAGCTAGGGGTTAGAACAAGGGCTCTTTGGGAAATTATGGAGGGCAACCAACTTAAACTTAATCCAGCACCGAGGGTCTTAACATCATGGCCAAAGGAAAGGCTTATACTAATTTTATAAAATAGGACAGACGATAAAACAGACGATAAAAGTGTGAAGGTAGTGCTACAGCTGTAAGGATATTTAGACCCAGGATAATTGATTATCAAGGGTTTTAATCTTCCTGATCCTTACTTGTATAGGACTACCAGTGTGAAATCTTTGCTATATAGCAATCCTAAATAGCTTGTGGCAATTGAGTACATTGAAAGCCAAATCTAGTAAGGATCGGGAGCATCTCACTTTTGCAGAAACACTCATCTTAGGAATAAGAATTTAATAACATCTAAAACTTAAATATCGATGGGTTACGCTCCCTTGAAGGATACCCTACAAATTTCTAAATTATTTAATTCACGATCCTTAGGAGTTGAAACCCCTATTTTGTCGTTAGCAAAGTAGGCAATTTACATAATTGAAATGCTCGCTAAGGATCTTCATGTTATGACCTAATTAGGACTGCTATGGATTGTGAATTAAATAACTTAGAGAATGTTTACAAAGTATCAAATGTTGTTGAATCGCTTCTCAATCCCCCAAGTTGATCGCCCCCCTAAATCCCCCCAAGTTGGGGGGACTTAATTACCTAAAAATCTAGGTGATTTCCCCCAGACTGGGGGGCAAGGGGGGGC
>JAAUPO010000173.1 GCA_012033095.1 Synechococcaceae cyanobacterium RL_1_2
GGACGGGAATACTTTTCTTAAACCAATCCCAATCCCCCATTGCACAAAAAAAGCACACCAGGGGTACCGCCACGATCGAAAGTAACACCAATACCAAATTATCGTAGAAACGATGGAAATTTAAAGCTACGCTAATACCGACTATTACCAACGCACTAATCCAAGCGATATTGCTAATAAAATCATTAATGCCCTGGCGATAATTAACCAAGCTCAATTCGCTTAACATTTCCTGCATCAATAAATGGTGGCCATTCGTAATTTTATCTAACAACTCCGTTTGTTCGAGGAAATCTTGACGCACCTGGTTAGTGATTTGACCATTTAAACAAATTTCACTACCAATAACTCTGACCCCATTGTAGGTACTAATAAAATTAAGCCCGCAGTACAGGGGCATATCTGCTTCTAGGAGCAAGTAGTAGCGTAGCACCACCCGCAGATCCTGGGAAATTTCTAGGGAGAGGGATGGTTCCATTTGGTTGAGGGTTGCGTCATCCCAATGGAATTGTAAACCGTAGATATGGGGTATTTGATCCGTTGAGTCGTCGGTCAAAGCTCAAGGTGGGAGTCTAACTTGAGGGGGTGGGGGGAATAATCGGCCACAGGGTTTGGTCTCAAAAAAGTATGGTTAGTCTAAATCATTGGGCATAGAGAAAATTTTGCAGTAGATCCGTTACAAAACCTAGCATCGTGTTCCATTGTTTTTGCCCCAAAACCACACTGGTTTGATGGAGCTTTAATAGGCTTTTACATTGGGGATGGTTCACCACTTCTTCAGAATAACGGTTAGTAATATAGCCGTCTAGTTGTAGGCTGGTTTGGGCATAGAGGGTATTGGTAATGGATTGCGATCGAGGAATGGAATGAAAGGATGATTCTCCTCGGTTTCCTGTTTTTTCCGCCTGGGATAATAGTAAATAATTTCGGCGATCGAGGGCATGTTTGATGCTAGCTAAGCGACGAACACTTTGTAAAAAGCTATGGACTTGAAAGGCCCGATCGATGGCGTTAATTTCATTGATGGCGGCGGAGTTAAAGGGGTTGGGTAATTTTCCATATTTGAACATTTCCTTAGCCATGACGGTGTTATCCCCTTCATGCCATTTATGGAAAGGGAGTAAGGAATATTCAAAGGCAAGCTTATCTCGGATTGCTAGATAACGGTTACGTAAACTAGGGTGAAAGGATTCTTGATTGACAAATTCATGGTTAAGGATAAAAATTTGGCGGTAAGTATCCCAAGGTAAAAACCTTTCGGTAGTGATTTCATCTACCACCATAGTATTAACCTCGATCGAGGTCATTTCTAACAGGGAGCCCCCTAACGTATTAATAAAATTTTGTAGCTTGGTACTCAAAACCTCTAACTCCTCGTGTTAAAACAAACACCGATGCCACCATACCCATTTAAATATATATATAAATACATACACTATATAAACTATAAAAAAATATATAGGTTGTGATAATTATGGCTGAGATCATGGCTAATTTGTACAAATTAAACGCCATGAAGCTCCTTTTGTCTAACTATCATGATCGGGATTTTTCGATCTTTGTTCTATCGGTTTCACCACAGCCATTCCCTTAAATAAATCGTCGTCATCTAAATTTAAGTTACTAACGGCATCGTCATCATCAAATTGCTCTAGGGAAGAAGATAAACTTAAATCCCCGGAGACATCGGAAAACATTTCTTCTAATTCCTCTTCTTCAAATAGGGCATCATCTTCAAGGGAAAAATCTAAGTTGTTGATATTTTCTAAGACCGAGGCTTCGATCTCATTATCTTCATGGCTCGATAGATCAAAAATATCGCTATGGTCAGCGATCGGTCCATCGGATGAGGCCTTCATAACCCCTAGGCTTAATAAATCATCATCATCTTGATCAGGATCTAGATCCCCACTGTCCATCCCTTCTAGGGCTAAGGATTCCGCGGTTTCTAAATCAAAATCTTCTTGCCCTAATGGCTCCACCTCCGATGGCAGACTATCCCCTGGCAGGAGATCACCTTGATCACTCCAGGTATCAAAGGCACCATTTAAATCATCTAAACCACCATCTTCCGTGGTTAGGTCCAGGATAGAGCCATCCTCATCCACAGACCAGTCATCCCAATGGGACAGATCTTCATCGGTATTTTGGTCAGGGTCAGGGGCTGATTGATCAAACGGATTTTCATTGATAAGGTCCATTGCCTCCCCAAACTGATTACGGGTAGAACTTAAAGAGGTGTCCGTTAGGACGGTATCCTCTTCTTCCAATAAATCAATATCGGTATTGACACTGGCTCTTCGGGCATCGTCCGTAGGGGAAAGCAATAAATTTTCATCGAATCCTAGACCCCCCGCCAGTAAATCCATCTGGGGATCATCCTCGTCATCATCTTCCTCTAGGATGCCTTTATTATCTGTTCCTACTGGGTTAATGGCTTCCTCTTCTGCAAAATTTAAGTCGCTATCTAAATCATCATCCATTGATAGGTCGAAGAAATCCTGGGAGTCGGGGAATACCTCCGCTGGGGACTCGGCGATCGCATCCGATGGTAATTCAGAAAAACCTGCGCTTTCTTCGTTGGGGGAAAAATTAAGCTCGCTAAAATCATCAAACCCCTCGTTGTCCGTTGCTGCCATGGCCAGATCCTGGCCTAGATCACTATCCTGGCCCTCTAGATCATCATCATCAAACAAACTATCCCCCCATTCGTTCGGCAGTCTGGGGATTAATGGTTACTTCTTGAATGGCATCCACATCCGGTATTTCTGGGGCTAGATCTTCCGCCGCTGTCCCTTCTGGGAAGTCAAAACTTTCATCATCATTTTCAACGATGGAACTTGGGGCGATCGAGTCATCTAACTCGAGGGGTTGATCCACCCAATTATCTTCTTCACTGCCATCAAAATCTTCATCCAGGAACAATTCGTCTTCTGATTCAGCCCCAGGAAAATCCTCTAAATCTGCGATCGGGGCATTATCCTCGATCGGGCCATCTCCTAGATCCAATAATGGATCTTCTTCTAACAGATCTAGTTGAATCCCTAAGTTTTCCCCATCTTCGGAATCTCTGCTCTCAACTCCATCCGAGGTAAAGCCATCGTCTTCAAGATTTAGTTCGCCATTTAATTCCTCTGTTCCCGAAGAGTTTAACTCTATTTCTAGGGCTGCCAAACTTAATTCTGAATCCTCTTCTCCAAATAAAGATTCATCTTCCAAACTATCTGCCAGTAATAAATCCGACACCTCCTCTTCCGGTTCCCCTTCCTCAAAATTCATCGATGGATCAAAAGCGGCTGAGGGCGTATTAAGATCCAGCTCCTCTAATCCCATCAATCCATCGTCCCCATTGCCATCGCCAAAGGATGAATCCCCTAAATTGCCTGTTGCCGAGCTTTCTCACCCCTACCCCACTCATCAAGAGCACCATCAACCCAAGAATCCGTCTACTCCCCCATCCATCATAAAATCGTCTAGATCCCCTAGATCATCTAGGGAATCCCCCTAGTGTTTCTCCATCGATATCCGTTCCGTCATCTAATCCTAGCTCCCCCGCCCCTGAGGTTTGCTCGATCGCGTTAATCCCCTCTTCTAAATCCAATCCAATCTCAGCCGCTAGATCATCCCCAGCTTCATCCCCTCCTACCTGAAAAGATTCATCATCATCATCACCAAAATTAAAGCCATCTAAACCCGAAATATCATCTTGAGCAAAATCAAAGCCTTTCTCTTGGGATTCCTCCCCTAGATCATCAAAAGTAAGATCTAACCCCTCTAGGTCAAGATCTTCCCCGGCTGATATGGAATCAGAGGTATCCATGGCATCACCCAAAGCATTTCCCCTTGATAGATCTAGATCCTCTAGATCCATGATCTGCGGCCCTAAATCTAAGTCCTCGGACTTTTCCCCAGAGAGTAATAGTCCCTCTTCTGCTGTGGGGGTTAAAGGCTGAGGCTCTTCAATGGTTTCTCCTACCCGCTCCTCTGCTGTTTGAGCACCATCTATATCAAACCGATCAACAACATTATCAACAACAAAATCTAGTTCCCCATCCCCCAAATCCAAATTATCAACATTATCAACCTCAGTTTCTTCCGAGGCTAACTTTGGGGCCGTCCCCAACTCAAAAGATAACTCACTTAGATCTTCGCCATCCCCTAGGCTATCGAGATTAAAATCTAGGTCATCATCCTGTTCCGTTGCCATAGCTAGGTCTGCAGAATCGATGGAATCTTCCCCAAAATTAAAATTAAGGCCATCGAAATCATCAATCTCATTTTCCCCAAGGGAATCTTTATCATTGGCCCCTAATAATTCTTGGTCTAATTGAGGAGCATTGTCATCAAAAGGGACTTCTTCTAACCCTAAATCCATCAGCTCTTGATCGTTAAAATCGTCGTCTGGGGCCATCCCTAGGGATTGATCCTCTGAAGTCTTTGGGGAGAATAGATCGGGTAAACCTTCCCTAGCAAAGTTATCTTCGTCGTCAGCTATTAACTCTAGATTTAAACCTCCAGATAGATCCTCATCTTCAAAATTCAGTTCGTCTAAACCATCAAAATTTTGTTCTAGGCTCAAGTCTTCATTCTTGACCCCATCTCCTGGGGCGATTAAGTCCTGATCAAGCCTGTCTTCAATGGCAGCTTCAGCGTCATTCCCATGGTCTAAATCGAATAGGTCTTCAGAGGAGATATCCCCTAGATCTTCCATGGCCATCTCATCCCCATCCATGGACTCATCCCCTAAACCAGAGGAAAAATCGTCTAAACTAAACTCATTTTCTGGGAATAATTCATCCTCTGCGGCCCTAAGCCCTGCTAAACCAAAAGTCTCTGATTCTCCAAAATTAAGATCGCGATCGCTTAGATCCGCCTCCCCATCTCCCAGCACAAATTGATCAAACGGATCGGCTGTGGAATCCATGGCATCCAGATCTTCTAGATCTTCGAAATCATCATTGAGGGATTCTGGATTTACTCCTAACCCAAAGGGATCCCCTTCCTCTTCTTCCATGGGTCTAGTGGGAATTGACCCTTCAGACAGAAAAATATCATTATCGATGGGATTTGCTGAATTTGCCGCTTCTAAATCTTCTGAGGTCAATGCCTCCGCGATCGCATCTTGTTCCCAGGACTCCATTTGTGCTGGGGTCGCTTCAGACCAGGAACTAGATTCCGATTCCTCCTCCCCAGGAGAAAGATCACTAAAACCACTAATCTCTTCCTCTATGCTCAATTCCTCTTCGTCGAATGGCCCGTCCGTTTCTCCCACCAAATCCACAACACCACCCAAAGGATCGTCCACGCGATCGATCTCCTCATCTAAGGACAGTTCCTCACTATAATCATCTTCCTCTTCTGCGTTCAAAATATCTATCACATCCAACATAGACACTGCCCCTTCAGAAGGTATGTCATCGGTTAAAAGATCAACCTCCTCTTCTCCAGAGTCATTTAGCAAAGAAGATGATACCTGGGGTTCTTCATTCCCTAAGGCTGGGGCTGCGTCCCCATCTAAGGACTCTTCTTCTACTGCTGATAACGGCTCCTGAGAATCTTCCTCTAAAACCGGATTACTAAAAAATGCAGCTTGTTGTCTAAATTGGGCAGTATTTTCTTCCTCTTCCTGGGACAAAGCTAAGATGCCACTATCGTCCTGCTCCCATTCCTCTTCATCAATGGTGTTGGTGGGGGCATTATCGATAAAAACTTGGTCGTCAATTTCTTCAATTTTAGCTATAATCCCCTGTTCCTCTGAGAGGGGAGCTTTGCGTTCATTTAAGATGTTTTTTTTGCGACCGCGGGTGAGACCTGCTTCTAAATAAGATAAATCTTCGCTAATATCCTGACGAATGTTGTCCGCAGCAGAGGATGATGGATCTTCACTTTGTT
>JAAUPO010000003.1 GCA_012033095.1 Synechococcaceae cyanobacterium RL_1_2
GCGGAAAATCACCTAAATTTTAACCAATGAAGTCCCCCAAATTGGGAAATTTAGGGGGCGACGCAACAACATTTGATACTTCTCAAACACGTTCTA
This sequence comes from Synechococcaceae cyanobacterium RL_1_2, assembly GCA_012033095.1. Lineage (GTDB taxonomy): Bacteria > Cyanobacteriota > Cyanobacteriia > Cyanobacteriales > JAAUPO01 > JAAUPO01. The sequence goes on from JAAUPO010000003.1 coordinate 97, forward strand.
AAAACTTAAATATCAACAGGTTACGCTAACCCAAAGGAGACCCTACAAATTTCTAAGTTATTTAGTTTGTTATTTAGGAATAAGAATTTAATAACATCCAAAACTTATATATTAATGGGTTACGCTCCCTTGAAGGATACCCTACAAATTTCTAAGTTATTTAATTTGTTATTTAATTTACGATCCACAGAAACCTTAATCCATCCTTAATCCATGGATAAGCTAAATAAACCTAGGTCGATCCTTGTGGCGTAGGGATTGATGCAAGTTAACCCATAATCACCCCATAATTAATGGTGGAGGCGATCGCGATCGTTACAGCTTAAGAGACCATGATTTAGAAAGGATCAACCATGGTCAAACTCAACAAAATAACGCTTAGGCTTTGTTGCTTCGATCTTGTCTTAACTTCTATGGCCAGGCCAGGGCTACAACCATAGAAATAGTATGGGCGATTTTTGATAAAGTCCCCGTAGAAACATTCCCCTCAATTTACCCAAAAAAGGGGAAATATTCCTTAAGCTTTGCCCATTAGGGAGACTAGGGACTAACTAATACCCATCGCCTTAGCAACCGTAGCCAGATCCGGTTCAACCCCGGTAATTAACTTATTTTGGTTGTAATCCAACGCCGATTGAGGATCTTTGAGTCCATTACCTGTTAGTACACAGACGATCGTGGCACCATCAGGGACTTGATCTTTTAACTTCAATAAACCAGCTACCGATGCAGCACTGGCCGGTTCACAAAAAATGCCTTCTCCCCCAGCCAACTTACGGTAGGCATCTAAAATTTCCTCATCGGTAACGGCATTAAACTCACCGTTGCTTGCTTCCCTAACTTCCCATGCTTTTTCCCAATTAGCAGGACAACCAATCCGAATGGCCGTCGCAAGGGTGTTCGGTTGACGTACCATTTCTTTAACCACAAACGGCGCAGAACCAGACGCTTGGAATCCCATCATGCGAGGTAGTTTATGGGATTTGCCCGCCTCCTTATATTGATTAAATCCCATCCAATACGCCGTAATATTACCAGCGTTCCGACGGGAATACAAAGCCAATCAGGAGCATCCCCCAACATATCCACCACCTCAAAGGCAGCGGTTTTTTGCCCCTCTAATCGGTAAGGATTGAGGGAGTTAACCAAGGTTACAGGATAGTTATCCGCCAAATCCCTCACCACCGTAAGAGCCTCATCAAAATTCCCTTTGATCGAATAACTTGGGCCCCATATAACAAAGCTTGGGCTAATTTGCCCAGGGCCACATAGCCATCGGGAATGAGGACAAAAGCTTTCATGCCCCCCCGAATGGCATAGGCTGCGGCAGCAGCAGAAGTGTTGCCCGTACTCGCACAAATGACGGCTTTGGCCCCCGCTTCTTTCGCTTTAGAAATGGCCATGGTCATACCCCGGTCTTTAAAGCTACCGGTGGGGTTCAGACCGTCGTATTTAACCAATACCTTTACTCCTCTCCCAATTTCCTCAGAAATAGTCGGTACAGGAATCAGAGGGGTGTTTCCTTCCCGTAGGGTAACGATCGGAGTACTATCTGTTACAGGAAGATATTCGCGGTAGGTTTCAATTAATCCGTGCCAAGCAGCAGGACAGGGATTACAATAGTCGGAGTTAGGGGACGAAGGCATTGGTTGGTGAGAAATACTTATGACCACAATTGACTTAACTAAGTATTAGGGAATAATTGTCATGGAAGTCTTAGTTTACTAGCAATTCTGATATTTTCCTAGGGACTAATTACTGGATCTAACTTAATTTAACTACCTGACTGGGACAAAATTAGTTAAACTTTTATAAAATTTAGTCAACACTATCAAAAAATAAATTTAGCTTGTGCCCTTCGAGCCTAATGGGTACACGGCTTAATCTTGTCTAAGGAGAAATGCAATTTTTATGAAAACTTTAAGTAAATTTTTGGCAGTGGCCCTTGTGGTGCTTACTGGCCTATGGATCAATATTGCCCCTGCCACCGCTTTAAACTTAGATCAAAGTTTAATCGCCATGGAACGCCGTAATGCTGCGGATGAAATGCTAGAAACTGAATTTGGTCAAAAAGTTGATCTTAATAACGCTGATATCCGTGATTTTCGGGGTCTCAAAGGGTTTTTCCCTAACCTTGCTTCTAAAATTATCAATAATGCTCCCTACAATTCCGTAGAAGATGTTTTAGATATTCCTGATTTGAGCGAAAAGCAAAAAGAACGTTTAGAAGCGAATTTAGATACTTTTACCGTGACTCCTCCTTCTGAGATTTTCAATAATGAGGCTAATCGTTTCAATCCTGGCGTTTATTAAACCGAATTAAACCTGTGATGGGTTTTAGCTCTTGTTTTGCTTGTTTTGCTTCAAAGTTAATTTAACTTCTGTAATTTAAGTTTTACGATTATTGAAAACTAGTTTATTTAAAACCTTGAGATCCCCTGTAATAAATTAAGCAGGGGATTTTTATGGTTTTTAGGACTTACGCACAAGCCCCCTAAATCCCCCAAGTTTGGTGGACTTTTAATGATGTTTCCGGAAATTTCTCCCCCAGCATTGGGGGCCGGGGGACTTTATAAATTAACTCTTAATATCAACAACAATGGGGATCAAAATTATTTTCCCATACTAAATAAAAGGTTTTTGGGGTCATAAATGCGAGGGCAATGCTTCACAAATAAGGATTTTTCGCGGTAAATCCCATGCCCAGGGATCATCATGAATAGTTAAAGAATAGTTAACTTACTTGGATTATTCATTGGAGTTTAATGCTCTACGTCGCCCAATCATCGTTAAGGCATGATTACTGGAGAACTTAAGGGGTGTTAATATTTATATTTATATAGAATTGATTGATAGAATTATTTGTCGTCGATCGCTCAAGATAATTACCCATCGATTTTGGTGTTTACTGCTGAATTTCTGAACCTATGCCAGACTCAAATTGATTTTTGAGGGATCATTTTGGTGCCACGGAAACGGCAATTTATTGGACAGAACATTTATCTTCCCCCCAGGATGAAGTTACCCCGACGTTAATTCCGGTGTTGGTGTACCCAGAGGATGCCTTGACTAATCCGGATGATCGCGCCAACCGCGATCGCTTCCCATTGGTGTTATTACCCAGTGCCCAGGGTGAGAGGATAGAGCGTCGGGACATGGAAGAATTTATTGAACTCGAAGCCCAAGATGAATCGGAACAGAGCTATCAGGAAGTTTTACCGTTGTTGTACCAGGAGGAAATGATGGGGTTATTGGTGATCCGTCGTTTACAAATTCCTTGGCAGTTACCGGAGTTAAATCATATTGAAAAAATTGGGGAAACTTTAGCGATCGCGTCAAGTCTAGAAAAAAATTGCAACAGGCCCACCGCCTCCATGGCAATCAACAACAGCAGATTGGGGATTTGCTCCATCAATTAAAAATCCGTTGACGGCGATTACGACCTTTGCCAAATTGTTAGCGAAAAAAATCTTAACTAGCGATGGCAATTATAAATTGGTCGCGGGCATTCAACGGGAAAGCGATCGCTTAAAATTGCTGTTGGAAAAATTTGGAGGCAGCCAAGAACCGAAAACCTTACCGTTTGTGGCGACCCAGCCCCTATTAACTAGCAGTGATTTTTTGAGTAGTGGGGATACGGTGATTAAGCTCAAGCCCCTTTTAGAGGAAACCCTAATCTCAGCCCAAGCGATCGCGACGGAAAAGCAAATTGATTTAACATGGAAATTGCCAGCACAGTTACCTGCGATCCCTGGAGATTCCGGCGTTTGCCATGAAGTGGTGATGAATCTGTTGGAAAATGCGATTAAATATACTCCCCCCAGGGGGAAAAGTCGCCCTAGTGGCGGGAATTGAAAAAATAGAAAATCATATTACCTATCAAGGTATTGCGATCGCGGATACCGGTTATGGGATTCCTTCCGGGGAACAATCTCAAATTTTTAACCGCACCTACCGAGGGAGCAACATCAAAAATAGGATTATTGGTTCTGGTCTGGGCTTAGCGATCGTCAAAGAATTATTAACTAACATGGGTGGAACCATTGAACTCCTTAGCCCCAACGGTTTAGCAGGGGATGGGGGAACTACCTTCACCATTTGGTTACCAGCCACCACGAATTAATCCCAGTTATCGCAACGTCGGGGAGGGTGGGCCATTTATGGTCAAGGTTCGACTTCCTTTAGTCCTAGAATCTGAATCTTTTGTTCTATAGCCATAAATATAGTCTTTTTAAATAATTAGGGGAAACAAATAGATCTGAAAACATTCCATTGAGAGGAACAGCCACCCCATACTAAATTAAATTGACTATATCAGGACAGTTTTCACGTGCAATATCAAAACCGTTTTATTTAGTATGGGAAAATAATCTTTATACCCATTGTTGGTGATATTAAGAGCTGATTTATAAAGCCCCCCGGCCCCCAATGCTGGGGGAGAAAGTCCTGAAACATCATTAAAAATCCACCAAATTTGGGGGACTTGCTTGAACGATTGTCCCCAAACATCATGGTTCCCAGGACAGAATCGAAATTTTTGCGTAAGTCCTTTATTTTCTTACTTTGCTTGGCGGGCTTGGGATCAAAAGCTTATGGGGTGAGGTTTGAACCATGATTAATCTGTTGCGATCGCATTGGCTACGGCTATAGGTTTAATATTTAGGATAAGATTTTGTCCCTTCGGAGGTGTTTTAACTACTCTGGCTACGGTGATCCCTAGAGAGGAAGAAGGCTACACCCATCGACTGGCGATCGGCATTCTCCATCCTGTGCCAAAGGCGCGATCGGTGATTTTAAGGCCTGGGGCTGCTTGGCGACGTTTAAATTCTGAGCGAAACACCAGTTTTTTAACCTGGGCTACCACTGCCGGGTCATGGCCCGCCGCAATAATTTCAGCCGTACTTTGGTGCTGACTGATCAGCCGTTCTAATAGATCGTCTAGCACTTCATAGGGGGGCAAAGAATCTTGATCCACTTGATTAGGTCTTAGTTCCGCGCTGGGGGGTTTGGTGATTACGTTGGGGGGAACCACTGGCCGATCGCGGTTTAACCATTGGCAAAGTTTAAATACTTTCGTTTTAGGCACATCGGCAATGACGGATAATCCCCCATTCATATCACCGTATAGGGTGCAATAGCCCACTGCCATTTCTGATTTATTGCCGGTGGAAAGTAGTAAATAACCAAATTTGTTCGAGATGGCCATTAAAAGGGCCCCTCGAATACGGGATTGTAAATTTTCTTCTGCTACCCCAAATTCCGTACCAGTAAACAACGGTTCTAGGACGTGATCATAGGCTTGCATTGGTTCCTCGATCGCGAGGGTATGGGTGGTAATGCCTAAATTTTGGGCGAGGGTGCGGGCATCCTCAATGGAACCATCGGAACTATAGGGGGATGGCATTAAAATTCCTAACACCTGATCTTCGCCAAATGCTTCCACCGCGATCGCGCCACCAAGGAAGAATCAATGCCACCACTTAACCCTAGGATTGCCCGCTTAAAACCACATTTAAAACCATAGTCCCGCACCCCTAATACCAACGCTGACCAAATTTCCTCTTCTTCTGTACTGGGTAAAGGATGAATTAAGGGATGATCTGACCGGGGAAATGGTTTTAGGGTTTTGGTGTCTGGATCTAGGGCCATTAAACCCATATAACTTTTAAAATTAGGACAACGCATCACTAGGGAGCGATCGCGGTTAACGGCAAAACTCCCCCCGTCAAAAATCAAATCATCATTACCCCCCACCTGATTGACGTAAATGATCGGCATATCATAATAACCGGCTCCATGGATTAACATCGATTCCCGCACCTGTTGTTTGCCTACGGAATAGGGAGAAGCGGAGAGATTAATGATTAAATCTAAATTCTCCTTCGCCAACTCCTCCAAGGGATTAACGGGATATTGTCGTTTTCCCCAAAAGCCCTCATCATTCCATAAATCCTCGCAGATAGTTACCCCAATTTTGCAACCATGGAGCAGAAAGAAGTTACTTTTTAACCCCGGCTCAAAGTAGCGATGCTCATCAAAAACATCGTAGGTAGGTAGTAGGCGTTTGTGGAAAACATGCTGAATTTCCCCATGGTAAAGCAGGGCCATACTATTAAACAGGGGTTTTTCTCCCCGTTGGGCAGCTTGGGGGTTAACGCTAGCAAAACCCACTATCACTGCAATTTCTGGGGGTAATTTCCTGGCTAAGGAGGCTAATTCTGCTGCCATGGTCTCGACAAAATGGGGAGCCATTAACAAATCCCTGGGGGGATAACCACAGAGGGACAATTCCGGGGTGAGCACCAATTGGGTATGGGCTTGGTGGGCAATAGTGGCTAATTCTAGGATTTGTTCCCCATTGCTAGAGAGATCCCCAATGGTGGGGTTAAGTTGGGCGATCGCGATTTTCATAGGTAGGCAGTGATAGACCATTAACCTTCATTTTATAGGTCATATCCATAGTCGGGGTGATGCCATCCGTAAATAGTCCGTAAATAATCAAATAATCCCCAAGGACTAGCACAGCGTCAAAGTTAAACAGAACTTACGCACAAGCCCTCTAAATTCACCACATTGGGGAGACTTGCTTGAACGATTGTCCCCAAACATCATGGTTCCCAGGACAGAATCGAAATTTTTGCGTAAGTCCTGTTAAAGCTAATGGTTCTAAATTTATATAACCCATGCACAGAAATAGATTTAGGGTAGTGCCAAAGATGTAAGGATATTTAGACCCAGGATAATTGATTATCAAGGGGTTTAATCTTCCTTAATCTTCCTGATCCTTACTTGTATAGGACTACCGATTTAGCAATAATCAACCCTCAAATTATTATTTGATAATGCACTAGGGCCTGTCATCATTTAAACCGGAAACTCTTCTGAGCTAAGGATGTCAGTTTAAAACTATACTTTCTGAACCTGGCTCAGGATCAACGTTTTAATGCTAATTGATGACACTCCCTAGATAGCCGCAGTGGAAGATCAGCCCCAATTAATCATGGCCCTTAGAACGTGTTTGAAAGGTATCAAATGTTGTGGAGTCGCCCCCTAAATCCCCCAATTTGACGAACTTTTTTGCTTAAAATTTAGGTAATTTCCCCCAGACTGGGGGCAAGGGGGCTTTTCAAACACATTCTTAGCCACGAACCGCGCGCACAAAGTTTTCTAATATTTTTAATCCCACCTCTGAGGATTTTTCTGGGTGGAATTGTACCGCCATTAAATTATCCTTCGCGATCGCGGCGGTCACTTGTTGAGTACCGTGGGTTACCGTTGCAGCTTGAATTTTGGTATCCGTCGGGTCAACGTAATAGGAATGGACAAAATACACGTAAGGATTAGCTTCTAGACCTTGCCATAGCACTAACTCCGGCTGAGCAAACCCTAGGGTATTCCAGCCCATATGGGGAATCGTAATCTGGGGTTCAGGTTGAAAATGTTTCACCCGCCCAGGAATAATCCCTAAACCGGATTTCTGGCCTTCTTCCGATCCTTCAAATAAAATTTGTAATCCTAAGCAAATGCCAAGGAGGGGTTGGCCCGCCGCGATCGCATTTTTAATCGGTGCCACTAACCCCATAGCTTCCAAATGTTCCATTGCCGGATCAAAGGAACCTACCCCCGGTAAAACTAATCCATCCGCTTGGGCAAAGTCCTCAGGATTATCCGTCACAAAAGTACTAGCTCCAGCTTTTTCTAGCCCTTTACAGGCTGAGTGGAGATTTCCCATATCGTAGTCAATGACAGCAATTTTAGCCATGGCATTCAAAAAATTAACCAACCCTATCATAGCTTACCGCCTATCCGGTTCCTGGCTTTGCCCATAATCTGCTACGGCTGCTAGGGGGGTTTTCCTCCTGAAAAAGCCAGCCCTACATAGGAGCTATTCCTAGGCACGATCATACTGAACAGTAACCGTCAAAAAAATCCCAATTTTGTGTAAAGCTAAACTAAATTTAACTAAAATTCTTTCATTAAGCTCCCGACCACATTGGATTATTGATATTCCTCAGAAGGAGCTCGATCAGGTTGATCTGGCTAAATATGTCCTAAGAACGTGTTTGAAAAGTATCAAATGTTGTAGAGTCGCCCCCTAAGTCCCCCAATTGGGCGAACTTTATTGCTTAAAATTTAGGTGATTTCCCCCAGACTGGGGGCAAGGGCTTTTCAAACTCATTCTGATAGTACTAATCATTAAAATTAACTACATCCCATTTTAACGCCGTGAGATTATTAGACCAGGTAAGCCGTTTGAGCGTAACCTTCAAAATTATCTTAGTGATCCTCTTAATTGCGATCATTGGTTTTTGCGATTATGCCACCGGGAATGAAATTTCCTTTTCTATCTTTTATGTAATGCCGATCGCGCTAGTTTCCTGGGAAGTAAGTTTTGCCCTAGGACTAACCACTGCGTTAATTTGTGGTGTGGTGTGGTTATTCATTGAATTAGCGTTGAATGCTGATTATTCCAATGCGTTGATCCCCTATTGGAATGGTTTGGTACGCCTGACTTTCTTTTGCCTTGTGTCCACTTTAATGTCTAAACTCAAACAATCCCTGGCCCACGAACAACAATTAGCTCGCATAGATTATTTAACGGGAGCGACTAATTCCCGATTTTTTTATGAATTATTTCAAATTGAGTTCTATCGCTGTCAACGTTATCAAACGCCCCTAACCCTCGTTTTCATGGACTTAGATAATTTTAAGCTAGTCAATGATCAATTTGGCCACGGTGCTGGGGATCAAGCGTTACAAATTGTGGTTAATTATCTTAAGCGTAATTTACGTAAAATCGACATTGTGGCCCGCTTAGGGGGAGATGAATTTGCGCTGGTAATGCCTGATACCGATCAAGCCTCAGTTCAATCAAGTCTATCTAGAATCAGAACCGGTTTGCTCGCAGAAATGAAAATCCATCAATGGCCCATCTCTTTTAGTATGGGGGTTTTAACTTACAGGAATGCTCCTGCATCCATCGAGGAATTAATGCGCACAGCAGATAAATTAATGTATGAAGTTAAGAATAGTGGCAAAAATGCGATTAAATATGCCAATTACCCTTTAGAGTGAGTATCCATTGGGGTAAATGCCTTAAGAATTTAAGAATTTAAGAATTTAAGAATTAAGTAGATAATAACTAGGTAGTCGGAATAATCTCTTAGGCTTTGTGGTGCAGACCATGGGAATTTTGTCGTTTTTTGGGTTCATCGCCAGGTCATTGGGGAACTATAGGTAACCAATACCCACTAACCACCAAGGGAAATTAGTTAACAGCCAGTTCAAGCAATCCATCGGATCGCTCAGCAGTTTATAGATCAATGAATAATTAATTAATAAATTCTAAAGATTATGGGGATTAAACAGTTAGCCGACACCACCGTAACGTTGATCGATCGCGTTAATGATGTCATTGGGCGTTTAGTGCGTTGGTTAGTACTAGCCATGCTCGCGATCGGCGTATGGAATGTGATCGCGAGGGATATTGTGCCCTGGCTCGATCACAAATTTAGCTTTAGTCCTGAAGTTTCCGAGGGGTTAGCCAATCTTAGCTCCAACGCTTTCATCGAAGCCCAATGGTATCTGTTTGATTTGTTATTTTTATTGGGGGTCGCCTACGTCATCCAGAGCGATCGCCATGTGCGGGTGGATTTGTTCTATAAGGACTACACTCCTAAGCGCAAAGCCCTAATTAATTTACTCGGGACAATGTTCTTTTTAATTCCCTTTGATTTAGTAATTATGTATTACTCTTGGGGTTTTGTTATGCGATCGTGGCGAGATCAAGAAGTCTCCCCTAACCCAGGGGGGCTGGCGGTGTACCCCATCAAAACAATGATTCTAGTAGGCTTTACGTTGTTATTGCTCCAAGCCATTTCCGAAATTATTAAAAATGTACAACGACTCCAGGGTAGCCGCAATGACTTACCTTCTTCATAAGGCTCAATCGACCATCTTGGATATTTATAGCCATGGCTAGGGAAGTTATAGTCAATGAAATTTAGTGTGGGATTTTTGCTCCTTGCCATAGGCTGATTTCAGATCTATTTATTTCCCATAATTATTTCAAAAGACTACATATAGCAATCCTAAATAGCTTGTGGCAATTGAGCCTTAGAGGGGGACAAGTACGATTAAAGCTTTGTAGCATTAGACTTGTAGCGATCAATTTTTGTAAAAAATAAAACGTAAACCAGCATCAAAATTAATTCACAAACGAAAAATCAACCTTTTCCCAGAATTTTGTAATTGAGGGTCAAATCATTCTGCCCATAAATGCATTTAATTATTTTGTGGTGCGAAATCCTAAAAAGGTTAATTGGTAAAGGAAGCAACGACTTTTTTCCCTTGTAAGGAAGCTTTCATACCAAATCTGCCCAGTAGAATAGGGAAATTGTTGAAGTTATTAGAGGCTGTTTATTTTGATTTTGCACCTTTAGTTTTATTTAAAAAGGATAATTGGTCGGTTAAGTGACGATTATTTTTTTGTGGCCTTGAGTTGTACAATTCTTGGTGATAATTAGTGCTGTAATCAGTGTGTTCCGCATCGTAGTAATTCGCAACTACCCCTAAACAAGTCGATTTTGTTTCTGACGACATCGTAGCTAAGGAATCTTGCAGGGAATTATGGGTGGATAAACCAAGGCGACAAACCACTAAACTGCCATCGCAATAATTCGCGATCGTTTTAACATCAGACTTCACAACCATAGGGGGACAATCAAACAACACATATTCATATTGCTGTTGAAGTTGCTTAACCAAACTCCCCATATTGCGGCTATTGAGGAGGGGTAAAGGATTAGGTGGCAACGTGCCCGATGTCATGATGGATAGATTAGGGGTTGAGGTTTTGTATAATAGCTCATTCAAATTGCCATGATACCCATAGGTTAAAGCATCAGTTAGTCCCAAACCATTGACTAATCCAGATAAACGATGAAGTGTGGGTTTGCGTAAATCGGCATCAATTAATACTGTTTTATAACCTAACTGAGCCAAGCTATTGGCAACATTATAAATAAGAGTAGATTTTCCTTCATTCGGAAAGCTAGAGGTAATTGCTAGGCAATAGGAATTAGCGTGTCCTTTCGATTTAGAAATACTAAGGGCCAAAGAACGTATCGCCCTCAACATTTTTAGATTGCTTTCATGGTCAAACTTTTTAATCCGGCCGACATCAGAAGAAGTAAAAGAAGATATGACTTTAGGTATAACCCCGAGTAAGGATTGCTCAGCAATCAAATCAATTTGCTCTAATTGCCGAATAGTAGTGTCTAAATTACTTAAATATCGATAGGCAAACAGAGCTAAACCTGCCGAGATCAAACCAGAAAAAATAAAAGCAGGCCAAAAGTCATTCACCTGTTCCTTCGCAACCTGAACTTCATTTAAGGTCACAATTCTAGGTTGAACCTGGGCTTTTTCTAACTCTATTTGTTGTTTTAACCGCAACAAGGATTGATATTCCTGTTCAGCACGCTCAAACTCGCTGGATAATTCACGATGCTTTTCTTGAATTAGGGGAATTCGCTTAATATCGTGTTTTACAGCTTCAATTTCGGCTTCGATACTAGCAATTTTGGCGTACTGGGCACTAATATTGATCTCCGCATCAAGTTGTTGTTTGATCGCATTACTTTTAAAATCACTGTAAATAAAGGGCGCACTACTTCCCCCGTTAATAAATGGCTGATTATCAAAAGCTAACGAGTTAGGGGCTCTTTTTTGTTGGCTATTTCCTAGGGGATCCCTTACTTCATTGGATTGCAGCTCCTGCTTATATTGACTATCAATTAGTTGAATCTTTTGATCAAGCAGATTCTCCCCTGCTTCCATTTGTAGAAGATCATGGGTATGAATAGGTTGATTTGCCCCATTTCTCAAAACAAAGTTTTGGTTGGTTACGATCTCGTTTGCGTTAGAATTGTTTAAAGTTGAGTTAAGTTTTGATTCTAATAATTGGGATCTTTCCCGTTGACGGGATAATTCTAACTCCAGTGCTTTTAATCTTTTCTCTAGGGCTAGTTTGCGATCGCTTAAGCTATCCCCGTGGTGATTAATGTCCCCCAAGAAAACATAATTTTTCTGGAGTAAAGATAGTTTATTTGCTGATTTTTTCACCTCAGCCGCAGATTCCTTGATTTGGGTTTCAAGAAAATCCAGTGCTTTGCTCAGGGTAATTTGAGTTTTTTCAAGATCGTACTGAAGATAGGTGTCTTCAACAGCCCTTAATACCGCATCAACCTTTTGGGGATCTTCGCTTTTATAACTAACGTTGATTATATTAGTCCAATGATTCTTCTTCCTATCTAATTTGATATCTTTTTTAGAAACACTAACCTGTTTGATTGCTAAATTATGTTGTAGTTGCTCAATGGTTATATCTGGATAAAAAGCAGATAATTTATTAACCATTGATTGAAGTATCGGTTCACTTTTAAAAATTTCCAACAAAGTAGGAATAGAGTAGCTCTCGGCATAATCCTTCCCCACTGCTATTTTTTCAAGATTGTCGCCAGACTCAACTAAAAAATCTACATTTCCTGGATAATACGTATCCTCGTGAAAAAAAGCATGGGCTAAACCAAAGGAAACAAAGAATAAACCTGTTGAGATCAAAAGCTTTTTAGATTTTAAGCCAAGACTCTGACCTTGTTTGCTTCCATTACGTTTCTTTAAATTCCCATGGGATCTAGAAGGCGACTTTCGATAAGGGCTTTGTGTCTGATCCTGGTATCGAGATAACATAGATTGGGTTTAGGCTAAAGGTTAACAATCAAGATTCGATGGTTTGTCGATCAACATTGTGATCGTGATTATAATCGTGAATTAAATAACTTAGAAAGTGTAGGGTACCCTTCGAATGAGGGTAACCCATCGATACTTAAGTTTTAGATTTTATTAAATTCTGATGCCTGAATTAGGGCTGATATGGGTTGATAGTTAAATAAAAGACCTTTAAAAAAACATTTTTTTGATTGTTTTTTGAATGTTTTTACGAGGACTTGAATTAATTAAAGAGGAAGCTTCTGACTCTTGACCATAGCCGTAGTATTGATAGTAGGAACTATAGTAATCATTGTCACTTTTATCTAGGAAGTTCACAATGGTGCCCCCCAGATTGCATTGGCTGCTACGTTTTAAAGTATCGATAGAGGATTTAATCGCTGATCTAGTTACTAAACGCAGAGATGCTACTAATAAAACAAAATCTACTTGGCTAGCAACACTTAAGGCATCTGCGCTCACCCCTAAAGGAGGAGTATCTACTAATACGTAATCATAGGATTGTCGCCATTGTTTTAGTAAAGTTGACATTTTTGGTGAGTTTAAAATGGCAACCGGGTTAGGAGGGGTGGGCCCAGCGGTTAAGATATCTAGGTTTTGAACTTCGCTGGGGGTAATTAATTCTTGATAATGCTGATGGGTGGCAATGACCGTACTTAAGCCCACTTGATTATCCAGTTCTGCTAGGCGATGAACATTGGGTTTACGCATATCGGCATCCACCAATAACACCTTGTAGCCTAATTCTGTCAAAATAATTGCTAAATTATGGGTGATCGTACTTTTTCCTTCTCCAGGACGACTGGAAGTTACGGCAATCACCCTTTGGTCATCATTGTGTTTGTCATCAACAAGATATCTGAGGTTAAGAGCTAGCGATCGCACGGCCTCAGTAAAGGTGGCGTTTTGGCCATAGCCATAGTGGTTAGAGGCAGATTTAGTAAAGAGCTCTCCACTGTCGTAGGCATTGACTCGAGGGGTTTGGGTTTTGGGAATGCGACCAAGCACAGGAATATTGGTTAGCTGTTTAACCTCTTCTATTCCTTTGATTCTTTGATCAACACCATCCAACGTTTTCGCTGCGGCAATGCCTAAAAGAATGGCTGAAATTGCTCCCATAATCAAGTTTCGTCTGATATTTGGAGAAATGGGAATGGTGGGGACATAGGCATACTCTAGTACTTCCCAGGGAGCCGCTTCTTGGGCTTCTGCAACTTTTAGTTCCTGTAATTTCCCTAAAAATTGGTTAACAGCTTCGGTTTTTAGCTGCAATTGCCTTTGCAGTTCTGTGTAGTATTGCTGTAACTTAGGAATATTTGATAATTCCATGTTAACTTGCTGAGCCAAATTTTGCATTTGAGCTAGTTGGGTCTGCTGCATATTGATATTGATTTCAGCATTCAATATCTGTTGGGTAATATCCTGTTGAATGTCCCCCACATTGGTGGTAGCAATGTTACTGGTGGAGCCTAATAACTCTACTTTTCGTTGTTGTAGCAATTGGGCAATATTCTGCCGTTTTAGTCTTAGATCTTCCATGATGGGATTCTTATCATGGAATCTTGTACTCTCTAGGCTATATTCCGTTTCAATCTTTTTGAGTTGAGCCTGAAGATCTTGATAAATTGGATCACTACTAACTACGGAGCTGGCAAAGGCTACTTCTGGATTGAGTCCAGTGTTAATAATTTGATTTTGTAATTCTCGATATTGGCTTTGGGAACCAGCCAGTTCCATAGATGTAGTTTTGAATCTGATTTTGCAGATTCATTTTATAATCACTAATCTGGCTGGCGTAGCTTTGGGGATCAATGATGCCATAACGCTCTTGAAAAATCCTCACTGAAGAACTAATACTATTGAGTTCCTGTTGGAGAGTGGGAAGCTGATCATTGATGAATTCGATTCCGCTGGTCGCTTGGGAGCGTTGCTTTTCTAAGCTATATTCTACGTAGGTATTACTAAGAACATCTAAGACATCCTTGGTTTGTTTGGGATCGTTATCTATATAGGAAACAACGATCACATCAGCGTCTCCAGCTTGTTTGATCGTAATCTGCTTTTGGAGTTCTTCCGCAGTAAGCTCACTATATTCTGGGCCTAATTTATCGATCGCTTTAAGCAGTAAAGATTTACTTCTAAGAATCTGAACTTCCGTTGCTAGGTCTTCGCTAGAACCTGTTAAATTAGTTTGGGAAAAACCAGGAATTTCGACTGGAACACGTTTATCGTTACTTAAGAGAATTAAGGTTTCCGATTGGTAAGCTGGCTGCTCATTTAAAGTCAACCAAATTACTCCTGTAAATACTGAGGCACCTACAATTACACCTATTTGCCATTGACGACGCACCGATTGCATAATGTCGGTCAATAATTCTGTAGGATTTTCCTGCTCAAAAGTATTTGATTGAGGAATAATTTGGCTTTCCATAACTCTGTCCTGCTTAAGGTTCTTGTGAATTTATTGAGATTGATTAGGGGGTGATTGATTAATTTATGGGGCTTATAAAGATATTAACTGATAATTACTAAATTCATGCTCAATTTAAGGCAGAGGTTAACACTTCTCGATATTTAGTGGTAATGATATCGGCTGTAAAGTTTTGTTCAACATAATTTCTGGCATTTTGTCCCATTATTTGGGCTTTGTTTTGATCCTTAGCCAAATCCAAAATAAAGTTAGCTAGATTTTCCCCATCTCCATTATTAAAGCATTGTCCAAATTGTCCTTGGTCACACATGCTACGAATATAAGAGTTTTCCTCACAAATAGCCGCGATCGGTCTGCCGACGGCTAACATGCCATACACTTTGCTAGGTACCACCACCCCTTCCATCCCTTCGGCAATGCTCACGAGGGAAAGATCCCCACTGGAGAGGGAGAAAGGAAGATCTTTTTTATCTTGATAGGGTAAAAAAGTGCAATTGCTGAGCTGATGTGCTTGAACTTCCTGTTGGCAATAACTTACTTTTGCACCACCACCAATAAACACAAACTGTACCGCCTTTTCCTTTAAAAGCCTTGCCGCCTCCATAATGGTTTCGAGATCATGGCATCTACCTAAATTTCCTGAATAAACAACAGTAAATTTGTCGGGTAAATTATTTGCCCGTATAAACCAATTATCAGCCTTCGCTACTGGGTAAATTTTTTCTACATCAATCCAGTTGTGAATCACATGAATAGGGGTTTTAAGGCCGGGACTATGGTTTAAGATCCGTTGTTTCATCGTGGTGCTGAGCACGATCACTGATTGGGCATTGCGCCATACTAATTTATTAATACCGATCCAGCATCGTACTAACCAATGGTGGGCAGGAAGTATGTTTAATTCCTGCAAGACATCTGGATAAAGGTCATAAATTAAGCACACGTAGGACTTATTACAAAAAAGCTTATTTAGATAAGCAAGGATGGGCAAAAAGGGCGGGGCCGTGGTAACCAGTAGAAGATCTTGGTTGTTGCGATGCCAGAGGGTATGGGTTAAGGAACGGATAAAAAAGATTAAACCGTTAATGGCTTTGCCGCGAATACGGGACGGAATAAATCTTGCGGAGGAGGATCTTTTGATGGTCAAAGACCCAATTTGTTGCTTTTTATCTGCTTGTTGTTGATCAAACGCATAGCCCGGTTGACTAGTAAAGACATCCACATCCCAACCATTACACTCTAAACTTCTCGCTAGTTCATCAATTAATTGGCCCGTGGCGGCATAGTCGGGGGGATAAAATTCTGTCACAATCGATAGCCTGTGCTTACGCTGGGTAACGATGGCCTCGCTCTCTTGAGTGAGCTTCTCACTAACGTTATTGGAGTGAAGGGGAAAATGTTGTTGCATAGTGGTTATGGTCTATCCCTTAGTAGTAGAACCAAGCAATGGGCGATCGCGAATGTTTCTGGGTAGAAGCAAATAAGTTCTAAGTAAAGTTAACTTGTTTTTGTCTAAATGACCATCAAAGAATAGAAATTTAAGTTGATTGAGTCAAAGGCAATTATGGGCTTTGATAGGAATCTTAAACATAAAGCTTAGGAGAAAGATGTAATTATAAAGTGTGTGAGATCCAACTAGATGAGATCCAACTAAACTTTATTACGATTTATGCTAAATGGTTAAATCAAGATATAGAACAAAATTATTCAAACTAGCAATTAATAATTTTATCCACTTAGTATATTTATATTTGGCCTGATATATATTTAGCCTAATTTAGCTAATTTTTAGAGAACGTTTAAATGATGCTGAATTAAGCATCAATATTAAAAATTGCCCCATTAAAGCTAGGTGAATTATTGCAACCATTTGGTAAACCATCGTAATGATGGTCTTCCTGCAGAGGTATATCTTTACGTTCTTGAATCTAACAACATGTTCCGGATCAATTTAAATTATTAAGTGGCGAGGGATTATGTTGGTCGTCTTCTTAAAGTAACAAGACTTACGCGAAAATTTCGATTCTGTCCTGAGAACCATGATGTTTGGGGATAATCGTTCAAGTAAGTTCCCCAAAGTTGGGAGATTTAAGGGGCTTGTGCGTAAGTCCTAAGTAAATGTCATGGCCATGAAGCCACCATTACTTTTATGGCAATTAAGCAATCGCTAACTCCATCTCATTTGCGCCTAGCTACCGTTATTTTTATCCTAAAATATTAAAATCAGAACGATAAATTTCTTAAGATGCCGATACCCAGGACAGTCAAAGTAAGACCGTAAAAATTTAATCTATTGCTATGTTTTTTTGTTTTACCACTACCATTGATCCTTGGTGGAAGGGTGATGGTCTTCCCAGTCATCTCCTAATTCCTGTTTGAGGGGTTCTACGACTTTAGAGAGGGCATCTTGCATAAAACCTTGAATAAATTTATCTTTTTTACTTAGACTAAACTGTTCTTTAACAACAGCGGCAATGCCCCCATCTCCCCAGGTTTGGTTCTGGCGAAAATAAGCGATAAAACTTTGGCCGGCAATACGGGTTAGGTAGGCAGCACTTACTCCTTGAACCACTCTTCCTGCAAGGTAAGTGGCAAAGTTGGTTTGGAGGGCTCGGGCTAAAATTTCGATGGTTCCTTTGACCACCCCTAGGCTAACTAGGGTTTTACCAAGGGATACGGCCAATTCCTTACCCCGATCGCGGTTTAATTCACAATCATAAACTTTACCAATCTCAATCACCATTTGGGTATTCACGGCGGCGGTGGCGAGCATATCCACTACGGGTAAGGGGGTCACCGCCACAACTCCCGCTCCAATCCATTGATAACGATCAATGATTTGTTCCGCCTGGCGTTGCCGTTGACGTTCAATGATCGCTTGGGCCTCTGCTCCTAGCTGTTGGGATTGCAACAAAATATTATCGGCGAGGAGATCATCCCCCTCGACCCGCAAAATTTGGGAAATACGTTTGACTAGGGGGTTAATTTCTGGATTGGGTAAAAAAGTTTCGCCGTTGGGGAGGGTAACCTGTTGGGGATTAGCGGAGATAGCCACCACATCTTGGGACGGGATTAGTCCTTTGACGTGTTTTTTTAATTGGCCATGGATTGCGCCTTGTTCTTCATCGCTAAATAGATCGGTTTTATTGAAGGTAACAATGGAACGTTTCCCTAGTTTGACTAGGGTTTTGAGGGCGGTGAATTCTGATTGGCGTAGATCATTGGCCACCACAAAAATCAGTAAGTCTGCTTTGATGGCTAATTGTTCGGCGATCGCTTGGTGGGAATGGCCTGCGGTGGAAGCTTCTAAAATGCCTGGACTATCGGTAATGGTAATGGTGCGATCGAGGCCTTCAATGGGGATTTGGTGGGTGGTACCGAATTCGGTAGTGCCCATGGTCGGGGCCACCTCCCCGACAATTTCTCCGAGGAGAGCATTAATTAGGGATGTTTTTCCAGCGGAAACAGTGCCAAAAATGACAATTTCCAGATTTTTATTTTCAAAATTGGCCGCGATCGCTGCGGACTTTTGCAGTAAGGCTTGTTTGGTGACTTGATCCTGAATTTGCTCCACCTGGGAACGAACGGTTTCTAAGGTCGCTTCCGCAATGTCGGTTTTTTTTGAGGAAACTTACTCGCATTGGGGGAATAGAAACGACGGGAAACGGGGGTAGAATAATTAAAAATTTTGAAATAATAGCAAAGGGCAAATACCAAAAAACCAATTAGGGCGATTAAAACCAGCAGTAGTAAATTCGCTAGGAGGGGGGTGGTAAAAGAAATTTGGAGATAGAGCTTATGTAATGCACTGA
>JAAUPO010000174.1 GCA_012033095.1 Synechococcaceae cyanobacterium RL_1_2
TCGCGATTCACTCTTGTTAAATTCAAAGTAATCTTCCTAACCGCCAACTTCAATCAAAACCCCAAAAGAATCTATAGCAGTTTCTAACTGGGGTCATAACATGAAGATCCTTACTAGACTTGGTTTTCAATATACTCAATTGCCACAAGCTATTTAGGATTGCTATACCACTGGTTAACTTTAAAGTAGGCATGTAAAAGTATGGGGTCTAAAAGTGACTCTGCTCATGGCTCGGAATGGAACAGGCGGTACCTTCTAAATTGGTGCTATACAGTCGCGCTTGAGCAAAGTCCGTATCCGTCAAATTACAAAAGCTTAGATCCGCGTAGGCCAGATTGGAGTTTTTAAGCAAGGCATAGGTTAAATCACTGTGGCTCAAATTGGC
The DNA here is from genome assembly GCA_012033095.1 of Synechococcaceae cyanobacterium RL_1_2. Lineage (GTDB taxonomy): Bacteria > Cyanobacteriota > Cyanobacteriia > Cyanobacteriales > JAAUPO01 > JAAUPO01. Next base: position 386 of record JAAUPO010000174.1, read on the forward strand.
ATAGTTGAGGGTGCAATTATTCAAAATAGCATGGCTAAGATCTACATAGGTCATGCTCGTGTAGCTCAGGGTACTATGGCTAAAATCGGTGTAAATCAGGAGGGAATGATCTAGGATCGCGTGGCTTAAATTGGTGAAACTTAAGTTAGCATTGCCTAGGTTACCATCCCTTAAGTTGGCATCCATGAGGTTGGCATGGCTGAGGTTGGTACTATTCAGACGGCAGGCGTTAAAGTTAGCTGACACCAAATTAACGCTACGGAGATCAGCGTTGGTGAAGTTAATCCCTGGTAGGTTCGCCCCAGCTAAATTACTGTAACTGAGGTTAATACCTTTTAGTTCTACGTCATGGAGATGTATGCCCGCCAGGTCATGGTTTTGAAAATCCCTTTTACCTTTTTCATAGAGCCTTAACAGTTCTGGTCCATCCATAGCTTAGATTGTGTTGAGCAGTAACAGGGGAGAAGGAAAATTGAATGAATATCGGAGTGAGCACGGGGCCGCAGTAAACTGCTATCTATCACAGTAAATTTGATTTACATAATACAATAAATACCTAGGGCTAACGTTGAGAATCTTAAACTTGGGCAATTTCGACAATATGGCCATCGGGATCTTGACAAAAAATTGCTGCCCGACCGGAGCCACTGGCTTGAATTTCGTAGCCATGGTTTTTTAATTTATCTACTATGGTTGGGAGAGAGTCAACCCCAAAGGCAATATGGCCATTACGCCCCCAACGATCGCGTTGATGTAATAGAGATTGGTAGGAAGTGTCTTCAATGAGGTGTAACTGATAGTTATGGAGTTGATACCAAATGCCCCGATAACTAAAGGGCCGATCAATCTCCGGTAAACCTAATAGTTCTGTATAAAATTGGCGCGATCGCGTTAAGTCCTGCACTAAAATCGCGGTGTGTAAAATTTGTTTGATCATCGTCCCTGATGGAATTTGGTCAGATTAAGAGGTTATTTATAAAGTCAATTAAATTTGCATTTTGCCCCTAAATCCCTAAATTTGGGGAACTGTCAATGATTTTTCAGGAATTTCTCCCCCAGCATTGGGGGCAGGGGGGATTATATCAATCAGCTCTAAGGCATAATTAAAGGCCATAGGGCGATCGCGTTTGCCCGATTGACTCACGGCCCCTAGCTCCATGAACGATGGCCAGGGTTATAAATGCCATTCCCCCGTTTTGATTCATTCAGGTCATCTTTTGGGCTTTTGGGTTGCTTTGTGGCTCTTGAGGCCCATCCTCGTGGGATAAACATCCTGAAAGGATCGGGCAATTAACGATATTGGCTAGCACAGCCACGGTACAGGGCCTTAGCTAGACCAACAGTACCAATGTTGGGGGCGGTTAAACCGTTGGAGTTAAAAATAGATTCATTGTTAATTAAATTAGTGGCGGTATCTTCCTTACGTTTGGTTTCCTCCCGTACTTCCTGGGCCACCAGATTGGCAAAGTGATCCATATTGAGATTGCCTTCTGGATTTTTAAAATAATTGACATTGAATAAATTAATTTCCTCTGGGGCTGATGCGCCATGGATGTCCCGCATCCACCGCAGATAATCCTGGGCCCAACCAGTGATTTTCGCGATCGCGGTTTGCTCTTCCTCCGAACTAAAGTCAAGGGATTTACGACTAAATAACCCTCCTGAAGGGTAAAAATTATTAAACCAGGGGGAAGCTTTTGCAATGTTTTTAACTTTGGCATTATTTAATTCAGGCACGATTTCCCCTAACCAGCAGTAAGCAAACCTCACCCCATCAATCATGAGGGGCTGCAAAAGGATAACTCCGGTAAATCTTGCCAAAATAAGCGACTAGCCCCCTGACGGGAGACTGAGCATCACTTCCCCCCGTTGCTCTACTTTTTCAATGGCTAAAAAGTGTTGCATGGCCAGGCCCCCATACAGCTCAACAAAATGGGGATCGTTCCGCTGGGAGTTGCGACCAACGCTAAACTCCACCGTGGCAGGGGATTCATTACCGAGGAGATAAATTTTATCAAAAATTTCTTTGGCTTGGTTGGCGTAGTACCTTAAAGCAGCTTCGGTGTTTAACAAAAATTCTTCAGCCCTGGCAAATACTTTTTGTTTTTCCGTTTCCTGTAAACTGGGCTGGAAACTGAAGTAGGGCAACATAAATAAACAGCCGATCTGCACGCGATCGCGGATGGCATCTTTTTCCAATTTATTGATAATTAACCGGCCGATGGTGGGTAAGCCCGAAGCCCCAGTACCTCCAAAAATGGAGCCACATAAAAAAATTTTAGTTTGGGAACCAGGTTCATTTTTGATGTCCACAATCATTTTTTGCCACAGTTCTTCCTGTTCTAAGTTCACTTGGCTCATCACCGCTGCCCCGATCGCTGCGGCCAGGCCCCGTAAACCCTTCATCTAATTATTCCCGCTCATCTTCTTCGTAGAGCACGTCAAACAATTGACCCAACACCGGATCATCATATTTGAGATTGTTATACTCAAATAAAGCCCCCAAATTTTTATTAATACTGATATTGGCAAAGGGAGACCATACTCCATAGGACTTAATCTGGGCATTCATCCAATGATTAGTTTCCAGGTTCAGGTCTAAGTCGTAACAACCTTGATAGATTTCTAAACTCCTTTGGGTGCGATCTAAATTACCGTTAGTTTCATCGGCATCAACGAAGAGTAAATTAATTTTTTCGTCTCGAAATACTCCGATCGCGGCCAACTGAATAATCGATTCAATACATTTAGCTCCAGTACCACCGATGCCAATTACATAAATAGCCATAAATCTTGTCAAACTTGTTAAAAACTAACGCTGAATCCCATGGATTTAATTTAGGCCATCAAGCCCACGGAGCCCCCATCATTTTACAAAACCCTCCGCGATCGCGATCGTTATTAACGTAATGTAATCAGAATATAAAATGTAATCAGAATGTAATCAGATGTAATCAGAGCAAAAATAATCCATTTAAGACCTATAGGACTTACCCACAAGCCCCCTAAATTCCCCAAATTTGAGGGACTTGCTTGAACGATTGTTCCCAAACATCCCTAACTACTAGGACAAAAGTTGTGCCAAAAAACTTTAAATATGCCTGGGAGCTTTACCCGGTAAGGATTACAACCGATTTTGCTAGAGTGCCTGTGTCGCAAGGGTTTAAGGTTTTTGTCCTGTAGTTAGCAAACATCCCCAAACATCATGGTTTCCAGGACAGAATCGAAATTTTTGCGTAAGGCCTGACCTAGGGAGTGTCATCAATTAGCATTAAAACGTTGATCCTGAGACAGGTTCAGCAAGTATAGTTTTAAACTGACATCCTTAGCTAAGAAGAGTTTCCGGTTTAAATGATGGCAGGCCCTAGTTAACTAAAACTAAGCCCTTAAAATAGATAGTTCGGTGCTCCGTCAATCCAAACCCCAGCAGATCAGATAAAATAGGCAACAGTAGTTTTTCTGATTTTTTTAAAATTTAAAATTCATGGGAAGAGTAGTTGGCATAGATCTCGGAACCACTAACTCCGTAGTCTCGATTATGGAAGGGGGGAAGCCCGTCGTTATCGCTAACGCCGAAGGCATGAGAACAACGCCGTCGGTGGTTGGCTTTAATAAAGATGGAGAATTAGTGGTTGGCCAACTTGCCCGTCGTCAAGCGGTACTCAATCCCCAAAATACGTTTTATGGGGTGAAGCGGTTCATGGGTCGTCGCTACGAAGAACTTACCCCCGAATCCAAGCGGGTACCCTACACCATTCGCAAAGATGATGTGGGCAATATTAAATTACCGGCTCCTCGCCTCAAACAGGAGTTTTCCCCGGAGGAAATTTCGGGGATGGTTCTACGGAAATTAGCAGAAGAAGCCCAACGTTATTTAGGGGAAGAGGTGACGGGGGCCGTAATTACCGTACCTGCCTATTTTAATGATGCCCAACGCCAAGCCACCCGTAACGCAGGGCGCATTGCGGGCTTAGAAGTGATGAGAATTTTGAATGAGCCCACCGCCGCTGCCCTGGCCTATGGCTTAGAACAACAGCGATCGGGTCAAACTATTTTGGTTTTTGACCTAGGGGGGGGGACCTTTGATGTGACTATTTTAGAAATTGGTAATGGGGTGTTTGAAGTATTGGCCACCAGCGGTGATAGTCAGTTAGGGGGTACGGATTTTGATCAAAAAATTGTGGATTGGTTAGCGGATAAATTTTTAGAGGATGAAGGGGTGGATCTGCGCCGCGATCGCCAGTCCCTCCAACGCCTCCAGGAAGCAGCCGAAAAAGCCAAAATTGAATTGTCCGGGGTGAGTAATACGGAAATTAATTTACCTTTTATTACTGCCACCGAAGAAGGGCCCAAACATATTGAAACCACCCTCGATCGCGCCACCTTTGAAACCCTCTGTGGGGATTTAATTTCCCGGTTACGTCGTCCCCTGAAGCGGGTGATCAGCGATGCCGGCATTAGCCCCGTCCAAATTAATGAAGTGGTGCTGGTGGGGGGGTCTAGTCGTATTCCCATGGTACAAGGATTAGTAAAAAGCTTTACGGATTTAGAACCCAACCAAAATATTAATCCCGATGAAGCGGTAGCCGTAGGGGCAGCGATCCAAGGTAGCATTCTCACCGGGGAAGTGAAGGACATTTTATTGTTAGATGTGACCCCCCTTTCCTTTGGCTTAGAGACCATTGGGGGGGTGATGAAAAAACTTTTACCCCGTAATACCACCATTCCCGTACGGCGATCGGATATTTTTTCCACCAGTGATAATAACCAAACCGTAGTGGAAATCCATGTGCTCCAAGGGGAACGGGAAATGGCCAGTGATAATAAATCCCTCGGCCGCTTCAAGCTCACCGGCATTCCTCCCGCCCCCCGGGGAGTACCCCAAGTCCAGGTATCCTTTGATATTGATGCTAATGGTATTTTGCAAGTGTCGGCCATGGATAAGACCACTGGCCGGGAACAGAGCATCACCATTCAAGGCTCTTCCACCCTCAGCGAATCGGAAGTTAATCGTATGATCAAGGATGCGGAACAGTTTTCTTCCATCGATCGCCAACGACGGGAGCGGGTGGAAAAACGTAATCGGGCTAAATCCTTGACGGATCAAGCCCAACGGCGGTTAAGGGAAGTAACCCTCGATTTTGGTAGTCAATTTACTAATTATTACCGTCGCCGTATTGATGTGCTCTGTCAAGAAGTCCTAAGCAGTTTGGAACGGGATGATGATGCTAGCATCGATCGCAGTCAATCGGAGTTGCAGGATATTTTGTACGAAATGAATCGGGAAGTTCGTTTACAGTACGATGATCAAGAAGAGGGCATTTTAGAATCCCTCAAAAAAACCTTCCTCGGCGACGATGATGACGACAATTATTACGATTACAATCGCCGTCAGCCTGATAATCATAGCGGTTACGGCAATGATTACCGTAACGATCGCTATGATTACGGCCGGCCCCAACAACGGAATCCCTATCCC
>JAAUPO010000175.1 GCA_012033095.1 Synechococcaceae cyanobacterium RL_1_2
GAAATTCTTAGCTAAGAAGATTTTCAGGTTTAAATGATGACAGGCTTAGCTAATTAGTATCGTGAATTAAATAACTTAGAAATTTGTAGGGTATCCTTCAAGGGAGCGTAACCCATCGATATTTAAGTTTTAGATGTTATTAAATTCTTATTCCTTAGCCAGGTTGTTGCATTTGTTGAGCTAGCTTTTGCTCTGCATCCTTACGACGCTTTTTCGCATAAAGCTGGATACTGGCTGCCATCAAAATAATTAGCCCAAAAATTAGCCAACTTGTGAGATCTAAGGGAATATTATTTTTAAAGGTTGCCAGCATTACGATCACCACTAACAAAACCGTAGGCGCTTCATTTAAGGCTCGAAATTGCTGACCAGTCCATTGACATTCATCAGCCGCTAATTTTTTCATTAGCCGCTTACAAAAATGATGATAACCAATTAAACCGACCACAAATACTAGCTTCAGGTGTAGCCACCAACTATGCAAGATTTCTGGTTCCGTGGAAATTAATGCGATCGCCATAGCCACAGTTAAAATCATCCCCGGTGTAGTGATGATATGGTAGAGCCGCTTTTCCATAATTTCATACTGCTCTTTCAAAATGCCACGGGCTGGCTCTGGTTTTTCGTTAGCCTCTGCGTGGTACACAAATAGGCGCACCAAATAAAACAAACCAGCAAACCAAACCACAATGCCGATTAAATGAAAAGCCTTAAACCAGTAATATGCCATGGATTAAATTATTAATTATCAATTTAATTATTAAAACGATTGAAATTGTTGGTATAAATCTAAATCTAAAATTAGAATCTAAAAATTCTGTTTGATTTTTTCTTGATTTTATAGGTAGGTTCGAACGGAATCGAAATTCAGGAAATGATTCAGCCGATTAGCCGATCACTTGAACCTCAACACCAAAATCCAACCCTAACCCCTGTTTATATAGATTAAAGGAACACTTTGGACAATCTTCGTTAAGTTTTTTTAACAAAATTTCACAAATACCACTAAAGATTCAACCAAGTAAATTTACCCAGTCTTCACCCTGCATAGACGACCCATCAAAGCCTAAAAGTCTAACATTCCATAATATTTTTTCTTCGATCGCGGATTCCGAAACAATCAACACAAACAGCGAGCCGCGATCGTCAAAATTTCAAAATTACTGGGCCATTAACCAGCAAATTTACAAAAAAGCACAAACCACATAGGTAATTTAACCTAATTACCGAAAGACCTTAACCATAAACTTTACCCATCGAAACCATAGTAATAGGGCTATGGAAAGTTGCCCGATCACCTACAAAACCATGGATTAGGGGGGGGATTGATTAACATTTATTAACCTTGACATTAAAAATAATCATAAACTTTTATATTGTCAAAAATGTTAAGATTCCCTATGCTTCTTTCAGGCGGTTTTTTGTATGCCGCAGCCCAAAACGTAAAACAGACATAGCCCTAAATCTCAAAAAAATCTTGAAATTTAGACCAGCAGTGTCCAAGCCCAAATTTTTATTAGCAATGGAGATTTAACCCCTCCCTACTCCCCCAGAGTAATCAAGGAATCAATTTCATTGTCATAAAACAACAGCGGCTAGTTTTTCAAGAACAAAACTATTTTTAGATTTTAACGAAACTACCTATTTTTCATAAATTCACAAAGAGGAATTAAGCTTATGTCCATTGCAGTAGGAATGATTGAAACGAAAGGTTTTCCTGCAGTAGTAGAAGCCGCTGACGCTATGGTTAAAGCTGCTCGCGTTACCCTAGTTGGCTACGAAAAAATTGGCACCGGTCGCGTCACCGTCATTGTGCGTGGTGACGTATCCGAAGTCCAAGCTTCCGTATCCGCTGGTACCGAAGCCGCTAACCGAGTTAATGGTGGTGAAGTTTTATCTACTCACATCATTGCTCGCCCCCATGAAAACCTTGAATTTGTATTACCTATTCGTTATACCGAAGCTGTAGAACAATTCCGTTCATACTAAACATAATATTGCTCAAATTACCTTAGCCAACCAACAAACAAAGCCTCTCTTACTTACTTAATTTTTAATTACCTCATAGGTAATTACAGAGCCAGATAGGCCTTGGTTGCGCCCCCTGTAATTTTATTTACATTTAGATGCTCACTAGGAGCATATTCAAAATTTCATTATTTATTTATTTCCATAAAATTCTTTAGGAGAAATTCATACCATGTCAATTGCTGTAGGAATGGTCGAAACTTTAGGGTTTCCTGCTGTAGTAGAAGCTGCCGATGCAATGGTTAAAGCTGCCCGTGTAACCCTAGTTGGTTACGAAAAAATTGGTACTGGTCGTGTAACGGTAATCGTCCGTGGTGATGTGTCTGAAGTTCAAGCTTCCGTAGCGGCCGGTACTGAAAATGTATCCAGAGTTAATGGTGGTCAGGTGTTATCCACCCACATCATTGCCCGTCCCCATGAAAACCTTGAGTATGTTCTCCCTATTCGTTATACCGAAGCAGTAGAAGGTTTTAGAGAAGCCATCAACCCTAGAAGACCTATTGCTCCCGGTAATGCCCCTGGCAGACCGTAATAATGCAGATTGCAAAAGTTAGAGGTACAGTCGTTAGTACCATCAAACCCCATAGTATGAATGGTGTGAAGCTCCTCTTTGTTCAATACGTCAATGATGAAGGAGAGCTTTTACCCCAGTATGAGGTAGTTGCAGATTTAGTTGGTGCTGGTGTTAATGAATGGGTACTCATCACTAAAGGTAGTGCCGCTCGCCAAGAACAAGGATTTGAGCATAAACCCCTCGATGCCTTGGTAGTGGCGATTATTGATACTGTCACCGTTGGTAATAGTCGTCTTTACAGTAAAAAAGATGATTTTGCATCCTAAAAAGAAAGTCGTTGATTAGATAGTTTTAAAACCATGGCAGTTTATCATCAAGCAGCTCCTCCTACCCCTTGGTCTTCCAATTTGGCCGAGCCTAACATTGACCAAAGCGCATACGTACACTCCTTTTCTAATTTGATTGGGGATGTGGTCGTGGGAGCTAACGTTTTGATTTCTCCTGGTACTTCGATCCGGGCTGATGAAGGTTTCCCTTTCTATATTGGTCGGGCTAGTAATATTCAGGATGGTGTGGTTATCCATGGTTTAGAGCAGGGTAAGGTCACAGGAGACGACGGGAAGGAATATTCTGTATGGATAGGTGAGGAAACTTGCATTACCCATATGGCTTTAATCCATGGCCCTGCATACATAGGAAACCATTGTTTTATTGGTTTTCGTAGCACCGTCTTTAATGCCAAAATTGGTCATGGTTGTATTGTGATGATGCACGCCCTAATTCAGGATGTGGACATTCCTCCTGGTAAGTATGTTCCTTCTGGAGCGATTATTACTAATCAACAACAAGCCGATCGGTTACCGGATGTTCAAGAAGGCGATCGCGCCTTTGCCCACCATGTGGTTGAAATCAATGAGGCTCTGCTAGCTGGCTACCATTGTGCTGAAAATCATGCCTGCATTAATCCTATTAAGGACTCCCTACAAGACGATTCCCCTTCTTCCTACCCAGAAAACCCCATGAGTTTAGATTCTAGTATCAGAGATCAGGTTCGTGCCCTGGTATCCCAAGGTTACAAAATTAGCACTGAACATGCCAATGCTCGTCGTTTTAAAACCAAGTCTTGGTTGAGTAATCCCATTATCAATTCCCAAAATGAACAACAAATCCTGGCCGCATTGGAACAGGTGCTCCAATCCCACGTTGGGGAATACGTTCGTTTAGTAGGTGTTGATACTGCGCAAAAACAACGGGTAGCAGAGGTAATTATCCAGAGACCAGACGGTTCTACCCCTAGCATTTCCAATCATCAAGTGGTTGCCAAAACTAGCAGTCCTAGAACAACAGTTAGTGCTGGTAACGGTGGTGGCGATGTGGCCACGGAAGTGCGGAATGCGATCAATCAAGGTTATAAGCTTACCGTTGAAAGGGCTAGTAAAAGACGTTTTAAAACTAACTCCTGGTTAACGATCGGAGCCATTGATGCCCGCAATGCTCAGCAGGCAGTGAACCAAATTAATTCCCTGATTGCCCAACATAATAATGAATATATCCGCTTAATTAGCATTGATATTCAAACTAAAACTAGAGCTTCCCAAACCATTGTGCATCGTCCTGATGGTACGGCTTCTCCTAGTGGAAGAGGGGGTAGCAATGGTAACGTTGCGGCAGCTAGCAATGGTTTTAGCTCTGTGGGAGCTTCCAGTTTAGATGGGGAAGCCGTGCAGCAAGTGCAAAATTTGTTAAGTCAAGGTTATCGCATTGGCACAGAGCACGCTGATGTTCGTCGTTTTAAAACTAAGTCTTGGAAAAGTTGCAGCCCCATTGAAAGTACTAACACTGCTGAGGTGATCAGAGCTCTTGAAGGTTGTTTGCAGGAACACCAAGGGGAATATGTGCGCATGATTGGCATTGATCCTAATGCGAAGACTAGGGTTTACCAAGGTATTATCCAACGTCCTGGCAAAACCACCTCTAGTAATAGAACCCCTGCACCGGCAGCGGCTGCCAGCAATGGTTTTAGTGCTTCCTATAGTAGTAATGGTGCTAGCTCTGCGCTGGGATCTGAGGTTCAGGATCAAGTCCATGGCTTGCTACGTCAGGGTTTTAAAATTGGCATTGAATATGCGAATAGAGAGGTTTAAAACTAAATCTTGGCAAACGGAAACCGCGATCGATAGTACTAATCAGGCTGATGTCATTCAAGCTTTAGAAAGATCCCTTCATGCCCACACTGGAGAATATGTTCGTCTAGTGGGCATCGATCCCCAAGCTAGAACTCGGGTTTTGGAAACTATCATTCAAAGGCCTTAGTTTTAGGGATAAGGAATAGGGGTTGCTTTTATGGACAATAGTCAAAGATTTCCTCTGCAACCCCTTAGCCACCACCCAGCTTTAATCTGTGGAGAAGTAAGGATGGATCCGACGGTGGTTATTGGGTCGGGGGTGATTTTGCAAGCTACCACCGATAGTAGTATCACCATTGAAGCTGGGGTCTGTATTGGAGTTGGGGTTGTCATTACAGCCCATCAAGGTCAAGTAATGATTAAGCAGGGAGTCGTGTTAGGAGCTGGAACTTTAATTATTGGAATCGTGGATATTGGGGAAGAAACTTGTATTGGTAGGGCCTCAACTATTATCAACACGTCAATTCCTAGGGAGCAGGTCATTGCACCTTTCACCGTCGTCGGGGATCGTTCTCGGCAAATTAACCAAGCTAGCCGCGATCGCCACGATACACCAAACCCAATCCCTGATCATCAAGGTGTTTCTGGAAACCCAGAGCCGTTGAATGAAAACTTGAATCAGAGTACTACGAGATCTTCCTCTTTCCCCGTAGAGAATCAGGGTAAAACAAAAAAATCCCCAGTGATTGGCCAGGTCTATGTAAATGAATTGTTGCTGACGATCTTTAATCAAAATGATAGTTGTTGATAACAATAGCTATAAATTGTTGAAGTCTTCATTGATAAGAGATTAACGATCTCAACGGTTAATCCCTTCGCTATTCAAACACCAAATAATAGTATTTAATTACAAAATTTCATCCAAGTCTTATTTAAGAATTTGGATGAAATTTGTGTTTTTTAAACTTTTTTTTGAACTCAAAAGTAAAGAAATCACAACACTAAAAAATATCAATGATTTCTGATCATATTTCTTGATTAAAATAGAAGTAAGCACTTCCATTTCCCTACAAAAATTCACTTCTGTTTTGTTAACCAACATAGTCAATAAAACACCGCAAAGACTAAGTATATATACCTAGAGAGCGATAGGATTTGAGTTGTTGTTTTCTG
>JAAUPO010000176.1 GCA_012033095.1 Synechococcaceae cyanobacterium RL_1_2
GGAAACTTGATCTATGACGATGGTTTCCTCAAAATTATGAAGCATAGCGATCGCTTAGTACGCTTTATCAACACAACGGAACACCCTTACAATGTGCAGCCCATGTGGAAAAATATTCGCACCGTACTAAAAGCAATGCCAGAGGGAGTGTACACCGATCCCGTTGAGCCAGACACCCCCTTTCGTACCATGATGATCGACGGTGATGGATTACAAAGTCGCATCAAAATTCCTGGCCGAGCAGCGATCGCATTTGAATATCAATGTGCCCTAACGGAAATTAGTCGAGTCGCTATTTTAGGCCTGGGCGATCGCTGTGCCGTCAGGATGTTACTCCATAAAATGGAATACGATGGGCCCGCCTATCCCTTTGATCTGACCCGTACCACCAATTTAAGCGACGTCGCGGACATGATCGAACAGGGATTTGATGGCATGTGGAATCCCAAACATCTACGCTATGTCCACAATGAACGGCGCATTTATCACACCCAATGGACAGAATTATCCTTTGCCCATGAAGTCGAGAAAAAAGACGATCCCCAAACCGATATGACCCCGATCTATCAACGGATGGAAAAACGTTATCGCGGGCGGGCAGAAAGATTTTGGTACACCATCGACCATTGTGATGAAGTGTTATTTATTCGCACTGGCCCAGCCAACCGAGGCCAAGTGATTGATTTAATGCACAAATTGAATTATCGGTGTCAAGGTAAACCATTTAGATTACTAATCATGTCCCACCAAAATAGTAGGGAATTTGAAAATTTACCTAACGTCATCCACCGCAATCTATACTTCAATCCAGATCAAATGTACGATGATTTGGGTTATTGGCTCCACTGTACCCACCTAATGCGATCGCTATTGGTAGAACTGGGCATAACTAGCAAAAACCTGTATTGGTGCCCTCCCAAGGTGGGATAACATTATTTTTTTGAATCTCCATACCCTACTTTGGTAGAAAAAGAGGTATCAAGGAACTAAACTAAGGGCAAACCTATTATAGATTCATCACAATTAAAAATTTTCTAAAAAACTTCCTAGGGTAAGCTGCGGTGAACCTAGCATAAAAAAGCATAGAAAGAACAATTGATATATTATTTTCAACAACTATACAAAAAATATACAAATTACCATTTATAAACCTACTTTCATGGAAACAACAGTCAAGACAGCCGCCGGTTGGTTTAGTGATGAAGACCTTTACCTATTTGGTCAAGGCACTAACCACCGCATCTATGAAAAAATGGGGGCCCATCCCACCACCATTAACGGGAAAAAAGGAGTATATTTTACTGTCTGGGCTCCGGCGGCCCAAAGGGTCAGTGTAGTAGGGGATTTTAATAACTGGAATTCCAACGACTGCGTGATGGAACGCAATAAAATGGGCATCTGGGAAAAATTTATCCCTGGCATGAAAGTAGGTGAAAAGTATAAATATGCCTTCATTGATAGCCAAGGCCAGCATCGTTTCAAAACTGACCCCTTCGGTTATAAGCAAGAACTCCGCCCCGCCACTGCCTCGATCGTGGCAGAACTAGATTACGTTTGGCATGATCAAGAGTGGATCAATCGCCGCAACGTCGAACAACCCTATCAACGGCCCGTATCCATCTATGAAGTCCATTTAGGCTCCTGGATGCACGAAAATTGGGATGCCCCAGCTGCTAACAACATTGATAAGGTGGGTGTGCCGTATAAGGATCAAGCTCGCTTTTTGAACTATCGGGAACTAGCCGATCGCATGATCCCCTACGTCAAAAAATGGGTTATACCCATATCGAACTGATGCCCATCACCGAGTTTCCCTTTGATGGTTCCTGGGGCTATCAAGTGGTAGGCTTTTTTGCTCCCACCTCCCGCTTTGGTTCCCCCCAAGACTTTATGTATTTTGTGGATCAATTCCACCAGGCAGGAATTGGGGTGATTATGGACTGGGTACCGGGTCATTTTCCCAAGGATGATCATGGTTTAGCCCGGTTTGATGGGGATTGCTTATTTGAACACCTTGACCCCCGCAAAGGCGAACACCAAATTTGGGGTACTTTAGCCTTTAACTATGAACGCAACGAAGTTAGAAACTTTTTAATTTCTAGTGCCCTATTTTGGTTTGAGAAATACCATATCGACGGAATCCGGGTTGATGCGGTGGCTTCGGTGATCTATCTCAACTATGAGCGCACCGAATGGATTCCCAATATCTACGGTGGAGCCGAAAACCTAGAAGGAATTCAGTTTTTACAAGAACTAAACACCGCCATTTCCAGTATTACCCCAATGTACTCTCGATCGCGGAGGAGTCCACCACTTACCCCAATGTGTCCCGCCCCGTGGATCAAGGGGGTTTAGGGTTTAACTTTAAATGGAACATGGGTTGGATGAATGACACCCTAAAATATTTTCTAACCCATCCCCACGATCGCTCCAACGTTCACGAAAAGTTAACCTTTAGTATTTGGTACGCCTTCACCGAAAACTTTGTGTTAGCCCTTTCCCATGACGAAGTAGCCCAAGGCAAAGGGCACATTTGGCAAAAAATGGGGGGTCTCAATACCAGTGTGTATGAACGGGCCGCCGATATGCGCACCCTATTCGCATTTATGTTTGGTCACCCCGGCAAAAAAACCATGTTTATGGGCATGGAAATTGGCCAAACCCACGAATGGCAAGTTTACGAAGATGTGGATTGGGATATTCTCCAACATGAACCCCACCAAAAAATTCAATTATTGGTGCAGGATCTCCATAAACTTTATAAAAGTGAACCAGCCCTCTACACCAATGACTTTGGTAACGATGGTTTTGAGTGGATTGACTGGAATGACGCTGGTCGTGGTTTAGTTTCCTTTGTGCGTAAAGATATTAACTCTGACCAAGAAATTTTAGTCATTTGTAACTGCAAACCTTTCCGTTATGATAATTTCTGGTTGGGCACAAGGCAGGAAGGGATCTACGAAGAAATTTTAAACACCGATAACCTCCGTTACGGTGGTGCTGATGTGCGTAACATTGGGGAGTTAAAAACGAGGCATTGGCACCATTCCCATTGGCCCTTTGCCCTAGAAATTACGGTTCCCCCCATGACGGGTTTAATGTTCAAGAAAAAAAGAAATTTCTAACACCGCTCGGGATCTGGGCCACAGCTCAAATTTAAGTACAAATAAATGTAGGTAACATTTTACCCATTGCCCCTATGCCCCATTTCTTTCAAGTGGGGTATTTTTAATGGGAAAATCTATAGCGATCGCGATCGTCTTGTTGCCCCATTTAAACCTATGACCATTAAAATTTCCCTTCAATTTTTGAATAGTTCGTTGCGGGATCAGACCTATACCTACGACGAAAGAACCATGGTATTGATTGGCAGAAACGACGATTGTGATATTAAATTACCGAAGATCGAAGAATTTAGCCAAATTTCCCGCCATCATTGTTTATTGAACATTAATCCCCCAGAAATTAGAATCCGTGACCTGGGGAGTAAGAATGGAACCTATATTAATGATCAAAAAATTGGGCAGCGGCCGAAATATTTGACCCCAGAAGAGGCAAAAAAATTGCCCTATGTGGAAACGGAATTAAGGGACAATGACACCATTCGCATTGATAATTTATTGATTCAGGTGAGTTTCGTCCAGGAGCTGGGGGGGGAGCAAAATAGTGATCCCCTCGCCTCAGATCCCCTATTGCCGAGCACCTTTAAGCTGAGCGGTGGACAAAATGGTGATGGGGAAATGATCGCCCCACCGCCCCGGGGTAATTTGATGGGGTTTGTGAAGGGTTGGTTAAAACGCTTAATGCAGGGGGATCGACCCGATCCTTCCTTGTTACCAATTCAGGGATATTATGTAAGTAAGTCCATCGGCAAAGGGGCATTTGGAGAGGTCTATTTGGCGATCCATAACCAAACCCAAAAACGGGTAGCCCTAAAGGTGATGTTACCGGAAATGGCCCAACATCAACGGCAAAAGGAATTGTTTTTGCGGGAAGTGGAAAATACGAAAGCTCTCAACCATCCCAATATTGTGAAGTTATTGGATTATGGTTTTTCGGAGGGAATTTTTTACTTTACCCTGGAGTATTGCGATCGCGGCAATCTATATCAACTCTGCAAACAACAACCCCATCCTTTTACGGTGAAGGAAGCTTTGGGGTTAATTATTCCGGTATTAGATGGCTTAGACCATGCCCATAATGTAGAAATACCCTATGTTAAACAACGGGATGGGGGTTTAGGTAAAGGGGTGGGCTTGGTGCATCGAGATTTGAATCCCAATAACATTTTAATTATGGAGCAGGACGGGAAACTAATCCCGAAGGTGAGTGATTTTGGGATTGCCAAAGCTTTTGATAATGCGGGTTTAAGTGGCCTTTCCCGCAGTGGGGAACACCTAGAGGGCACATTACAATTTATGTCCCGCACCCAGATTTTACATTTCAAATATGCCCAACCAGCCCTTGATGTATGGGCCGCAGCGGCTTGTTTGTATTACCTTTTGACGTTCAAATATACCCGAGAATTTTCTAGTGGGGATCCGATCCTGACCATTCTACAAACTAAAACGATCGCGATCCAACGTTATAACCCCGATATTCCCGATCGCTTAGCCCAAGTAATTGATCTCGCCTTAAATGATACGGGGGATTTACATTTTACTAACGCGATCGAATTTAAACAGGCGTTACTGAGTGCGATGTGAATAACATAGGCCACGGTTTAGGATTTATTGGTAATTGCCTTGTTTCGTTATGGATGGATCTAATATAGGAATAAGCCCAATTTTATGATGATGGTATTATGCACATCACAGTCCAAATTCCCGATGAAATAGCTCAACGACTGGATCAACCCCAGGGCAATCTTTCCCGTCGTATTTTAGAAGCCATTACCGCCGATGCCTATAACCATGGCCAAATCACCACCGCTGAAGTAGGTCAAATTCTTGATTTACCATCCCGCATGGCTGTACATAGCTTTTTGAAGCAGATGGGGGTTTACCTTAACTACGATGAAGCCGAACTAGAACAGGATCTTCAAACCTTAAAGGAGTATAGATCGCAATGATTGTGATCTCTGATACCTCTCCAATCTGTTATTTAGTTTTGATTGGCCAAATTGACATCCTAAGCATTCTTTACCAAAAAGTTATCATTCCCGACGCGGTTGCGGCTGAACTTCGCGCCTCCCAAGCTCCCTTAGTATTGCAAAAGTGGATAGCAAAACCTCCTAATTGGCTTCAAATCAAATCTATTGCCCCATCTCAAAAAATAATGAAATTAGGAAAACTTGACCCAGGAGAACAAGAAGCGATTTTATTGGCGGAACTGCTCCAAGCTGATTTGGTCATATGAGATGATAAAGCCGCAAGAAAGATTGCCCTGGATTCTGGATTAAGAGTTATAGGTCTTTTGGGTATTTTGAAAGATGGGGATCAATCTGGTTTATTGGATTTAAAGACTACCTTTGAACAATTATCTGAAATGGGTTTTTGGGTTGCACCGAGTTTATTGAAACAATTATTAGCAACCAAATAACCAAACAATTATCGCTATGGACATAAAGCAAAACTTAAGAGGATATTTTAGAAGTCCCCCTTACTCCCAATTTGGGGGATTTAGGCGGCGACAACATTTGATACTTTTCAGACATACTCTAAGGGTAAAATGAGGGAGATAACATCATCAACTTCCAGTAAAAGCACCTAGGCTATGGCTATTTTCACTGTCGGGACGTGCCTGAATCGAGATAAATACAAAATTATTCGATTATTGGGGGCCGGGGGCTTTGGCATTACCTATTTGGCGCAAAACCAGAAAACA
>JAAUPO010000177.1 GCA_012033095.1 Synechococcaceae cyanobacterium RL_1_2
ATTCAATGAAAAACCCTATTGCATGGTGAATAAGGGTTGGTGGGCGACACTGCCACAACCCATGGGGCTGATAGAGTGTTTTACTTAGGGGCTATGGGATTTAAGCTAGCACTTCCAGTTGATCTAGCCTTAACCACACACTAGGGGTCGGAACATAAAATCTGATTAGGGCGTACTCATCTTTAATATCGAGGATTTCCCCTTTGCTATCAAAAATATAATTCGGGAAGCGTCGATCGCTAGCCTTAGCTTCTAAGCTATTTTCGAGTTTGTCTTGAATGACTCTAACTAGAGTTCCCTTTTTAATTTTTGCTGCCATAGAGATTATCCCTTTGAAATATTAAATATTTGTTCCAAATATATAGTTATTGTAAATGAAAAGTTTGATTTGCTAACAATTTCTAGCATCTTCTAGCATCAAAGAATGCAGATAGTTGTTGATCTTAATGTTAATATTGCGGCGGGAAGCCTTTAGCTTAAACGCCGATAAGCCGTCAATAAGCCATCGCGATCGCCCACATTCCCTGGAAATAATACCACTGGTAAATTAGGAAATAAAGGATGAGTGGGTTCCGTTCTCACCACCGAACAACCGGGGATAATTTGACCAATGAGGCGCACGGATTTCAGGCTTAATCCTGTACTCAGGACATCGTTAGAGGTGATTCCGCCTTTGCTGATCAAAAAGCCGAGATCCTGGGGCAAATTATGGACTAAATCCATCAAAAAAGTGGACACCGTAACCCCAAAATCTAAGCGTTCTTGAATATCATCAAAGGCTAATTCGCCTCTGCTGGTGTAGATCACTGGGGTTTTGCCAATGGCAAAGGTTTGGTTAACTTGGCTAATAATTTCTTGCTTTAGGATATCTTTATTTTCCGGTTGATCCCGGAGATAGGGCACATTTACTTCAATGCCCACCACATTTTTTTCCTGGAGCAGTTCCTGTAATTGTTCTGTGGTTTTTTGCACATGGGAACCCACTAAGACTACTCCGGGCCGATCGCTGAGTTTATATTTGGCCATTTCTTCAGCGGCGATCGGTTGGGCCCCCAAGGCGGCTAGGGAAGTCAGTAAACTGGCGGCACTGCGAAAGAGAAACTTTTTACCCTGACTAGCTTGGGCTAAAACGTCCTGGGCAAAACGATCTAAATCCCCTTGGGTTTCGGCATCCACCGCGACACAAACATTATCGGTAAAGGAAGCTAATTTATTTTGGCAACCAGCCTGTAGATCCTTCAACAGTAACCGTTGTACTTGCTCTGCGGCGATCGCGCCGGCGGTTTTTTCCTCTACGTAGTCCGGTAAATAACTATGGCTATAGGCAAACACTGAATCTTTAGCAAATTCGGTTTCATGGGCTGGGGTAGCTTGGCCATGGCTCACCACATAATGAATACTATCTTTGGTAACCCTGCCCCCCTCAAAGAAAGCTGGGGTTAAAAAATGGGCATCGAAGGGGCCTAGTTCTTCTGCAATACCATCGGTTTCAATGGGGTAATGGCCCCGTAAGGTGGAATCCGAGCGACTAACAATTAAAAAGTCTTGGGTATGGGTTTCCTGTAGGGCAATTTTGAGGTTACGACACACTTCCCTCGTTACGGCGGCGGCGCGATCGGGACTCATGGCCCGGGTGTTGGTTAAGACAAAAAAGATAGGGGCCTCATCCTGTAAACCTTGCTTAAGAATTTCCACCTCCCAGGACATCAACAACAGACAACTATGCACCGTTTGGGAACCAGTGGGGTCATCATCTAAAACAATAATTTTGGGCTGATTATTCATAGGTCAATTTCTTAAACAGCAAAATATATACAGAATATATACAGAGGGGCATAGGGGTAAACATTCTCCAAGCACCATTCCCACCAATGCTAAGTACAACGCGATCGATATCGCCCATCCCACATCCAATGGATCTCCTTTTGAACTAGCAAAAGCCTTACATACTGGGCATAACGCCATGTCAGATGGAGTTCTAATGGATAGAAGTGGTATTAGGTGTAACTTAAAAGTTGATGGATGTTGATGTTGTGTATATATTTTTAGGACTTGTTCATCATAAACAATTGGGTACCTATCCCCCAAAAAACGATCCCATTAACTCCCTGTCCTCGATCGCAACAGGATAGAGCTTCTTCGCTTCAGGTGGTTTGTATAGTCAATTTAATTTAGTATGGGATGGTTATTTCTTTCGATGGAATGCTTGCAGCTGTATTTATTTCCCGTAATTACTCAAAAAAGTTATAAGTTCTCGGATTGGACTTAGGCAAAAGCCCCTTAGGATCGTGAATTAAATAACTTAGAAATTTGTAGGGTATCCTTCAAGGGAGCGTAACCCATCGATATTTAAGTTTTAGATGTTATTAAATTCTTATTTCTTAGAGGATTTTTTAAAAGCCCCCTTGCCCCCATTCTGGGGAAAATCCCCTAGATTTTAACCAATGAAGTCCCCCAAATTAGGAGATTTAGGGGGCGACTCCACCACATTTGATTTTTCACACACGTTCTTAACTGCGACTAGGATAGGAGGCATTGTACTGGTTGATAACCCCTGGTCACGATCGTTCCTATCCCAGAAGGTTTTCATGGGTTTTGTGCCCTGTTTAGTCCCCCGTCATAATCCCAACCCAAGGAGTTTTAAACCTTAGGCCGGAGCTTCAATCCAAGGATTAGGGGGCCCAGGGTCATTGTCCTCCGATGTCCAATCAATGGCTTGTACAATCAATGTATTAACATTATCGCTATGGATGCCGATTACCGTTACTGCTGATTGAACATGAATAGTGACATGGTTATCAGGGGATGGAGCCGCCCGAAAAAGGGTACCTTCAATTTTGATCTGGCCCGGTCGATAACGGTTAATGGGAATGGTTACGATGCCCGTATGGCCTAAAAAACGTCGAGGATCGTTGTTCTTATATCGCTTAGGCTTATGATATTTGGGGATAAAAGGAAAGAAAACCACGGTGGTTCACCCTAAAAGTTGAATATTGTGAATGATGGATCAACTTTGGGAGCGAATTTACTTTTTATGGTCTAGGTTATAGCGATCGGGACTCGGTTTTTCATAATGGCTGAGCACCCTGGAATAGTACAACCTTAACTATAAAAATTTAATTGGCCGCAATTGGCATGTAATTGCATTTAAGCTGGATTAGCTCCCGATGTTAAATGGCAGACGTTAACTTAAAATTAAACGTGGAAGGTGGGAGAGAAGAAGTCAAAATCAATTAATCAAAAATAAAAGAACGTTTGCTAGTGAATCAATAAAGTGCTGGTTTCAGAGTGTAAGCTATGGGTAATTAATTCCTAGTATAGGGCCATTGCCTAGGTATTTTCACTAGTAAAACCTAGTTACGAAGGCAAAAATATAGCTGTTGGAGATTTTTGTGGTGGATAAAAGAAGGATCTTTATGTTTATAAATTAATGGTTTTCGGCTTATGGGGTGGGGATAGCATGGTCTAAATTTAAGCTTTCTTACGTAATATTAAAAAACATTTTTTCTTTTAAAGAATTAAGTCTCTATGCTTGGTTACACTCTCCCTGTATTTGTTACTGCATCAGCGATCGCGGCCATTTCTAAGGTAAAGGGGCAAACTTTACAATCGGTGAGTTTCAATTTGATTAACCCCGATGAAGAAGCCACGATCGCGATCGAGCAGGTGGCTAAATTAGGGGATTGTTCTGCCTTGGCCATTACCCGCAGCGATCCGGGGCAAAATTTGGATCTTACCCGCCATACCCCCATTTGGGTTATGGCCACCCTAACGCCAACGACACATATTAACCATGGGGAAGAAACCCTAGAACTCATGGGGGGGGAAGGTTTAGGGAAAAAAGTCAAGGAAAACCATGCCCCCGCCATTTATGCCTATGCCCAAAAATTACTCCTAACCCATGTTAAACCTCTGATTCCGGAGGGTTATCGGGCTAGGTTAGAAATTGTGTTACCGGAAGGGGAGCAATTGGCCCTCAAAACCTCTAACGCCGCCTTTGGGGTGGTGGAGGGATTATCGTTGTTGGGTACCACGGGCATTTCCCAACCGTTAACCGCTCCGGATCAGTTGATGTTATACCAAGAGGAGCTAAAGGTTAAAGCCCAGACCCATCGGTCATTAATGTTTTGTATCGGGGAAAATGGCCTAGCGTTGGCCCAGGAATTAGGCATCGATCGCGATCGCGTGGTGAAAACGGCCAATTGGTTGGGATCAATGCTAGCCGAAGCAGGGGCAGCGGGGGTCACGTCGATCGTGTTATTGGGTTATCACGGTAAATTAATCAAATTGGCCGGGGGCATTTTCCATACCCATCACCATGTAGCCGATGGCCGACGGGAAATTTTTAGTGCCTACTGTAGCCGGTGCGGAGTGGCTCCCCAGATCATTAACCAAGGCTTTGAAGCTTCCACCATAGAAGATGCCCGGCAAATCCTATTCGCCCATAACCCGGAGTTAGCCGATCGCGTCTATCAAACCATGGCCCAAACCATCGATGAGCGATCGCAGGAATATATTTATAACCATAGTTCTGGGGGGGTGATGGTGGGGTCAATACTATTTGATCGTCGTCGGCAAATTTTGGTTAAAAGCCCTAATGCCCATAGGATTTTACCAACACTGTGCTAAGATGCCCTACACTTTAAGATGCTCGGATCTAGCTGATCTAGCGTACACTTCAACCTCCAACCCTAGTGTTATTGAGTTCAGCACTGAGGGAACCTAACCTTTCTATTCACTCCATCGCCGTTTAAGACAGTGACCCTTAATCCTCCCCGCACCTTCGACCAAGAAGCTCTACCCACTGAACCCATTACCGCTAAACCCGATCGTGACATGATCATCATCTTGGATTTTGGTTCCCAATATTCAGAGCTGATCACCCGTCGTATTCGGGAAACGGAAGTTTATTCAGAAGTCCTTTCCTATCGCACCCCCGCCAGTAAGCTAAGGCAACTTAACCCCAAGGGCATTATCCTCTCTGGGGGCCCGAACTCGGTGTATGACCCCGGTGCGCCTCAATGTGATCCGGATATTTGGGATCTAGGGATTCCTGTGTTTGGGGTTTGCTATGGGATGCAATTAATGGTGCGTCAATTGGGGGGCAAAGTAGAACGGGCTAAACGGGCGGAGTACGGTAAGGCCAACATCACCATTGATGACCCGACGGATCTCCTCACCAATGTGGAAAATACTTCCACCATGTGGATGAGCCATGGGGACTCTTGCACCGAACTACCAGAAGGCTTTTCGATTTTAGCCCATACGGACAATACCCGCTGTGCCGCGATCGCGAACCATGATCGCAACCTTTACGGGGGTGCAATTCCATCCGGAGGTGGTGCATTCAGAATATGGGTTAGCGGTCATTCGTAATTTTGTGTATCACATCTGCGGCTGTGAGGCCAGTTGGACCACCGCCACCTTTGTGGAGGAATCGATCAAGGAAATTAGAGCTAAAGTGGGGGACAGTAAAGTGTTACTGGCCCTCTCCGGTGGGGTAGATTCTTCCACCCTGGCCTTTTTGCTCCATGAAGCGATCGGGGATCAATTGACCTGTATGTTTATCGATCAAGGGTTTATGCGCAAAGGGGAACCGGAGCGGTTAGTGGAAATTTTTGATAAACAATTCCATATCCGGGTGGAATACATTAACGCCCGCGATCGCTTTTTAACCCAAATTGAAGGGGTGACCGATCCCGAAGAAAAACGCAAAAAAATTGGCCATGAATTTATTCGGGTATTTGAAGAGGAATCCAAACGTCTGGGCCCCTTCGATTACCTAGCCCAAGGAACCCTTTACCCCGATGTGATC
>JAAUPO010000004.1 GCA_012033095.1 Synechococcaceae cyanobacterium RL_1_2
GATTTAAGACGTTAGCGCCAGAAATAGCCATAGTTAATCTGATGGCAACAGATCAATCATGGTTAAAACCTCACGATATAAGCTTTTTCAGCCTTAGAAATGTCCTGATATTTATGACTATAGTTATATGGCAGTCCTAACTAGATCATGCCATCAAGATCCTTACTAGACTTATCTTTCAATGTACTCAATTGCCACAAGCTATTTAGGATTGCGATATCTTGAGCAATTATGATCCCAATTAAAAATACCCTGCCCACAAAGACAAGGTATCCCAGTAATAACCAATATCTAGTTATGCCTAGAGCAACAACCCCTAACAGTCATTGGGCGATCGCGCTAATCCTCGGTTGAGGATCTACTTAGTTTCCATTACTTGGGTTAATTTCGTGATAGCCGTAGTTAAATTTTCCTGGGCCACGATCGCTGGATCTGGAGGAGCAGGGGTGTCAGCAGCTTCCGCTTCCGCAAGGGCTTCCTTCCGTTGATTTTTACGCTTAGCCGCTTCAAAAGCTTGCACCATCAGATAGATCGAAAAAGCAATTACTAAGAAATTGAGGATAGAAGCCAAAAACAAACCATACTGAATGCCACCAGCGGATAATTCTGAGATCTTATCTACCCCTGCTGCTTTAATGGCTGGATTGAGGATTAAGGGCGTAATAATATCCGCAACAAAGGATTCAACAATTTTGCCAAATGCGCCACCAATAATGACCGCAACGGCAAGATCTACCACATTGCCGCGCATAATAAAGTCGCCAAAGCCTGCTAATAAGCCGCCACTTTTATTTCCTGATTGAGCCATAGTTTTGATTAAAAAAAAATTGAAAATTGAATTGATGATCAATGTGAGCGTTGTTACACATTTACAATCGGCATTTGATTATAGATGACGGTATTTATTTACCCAATAGGCCATTCATAAATATCAACATCAAGCATTAAGAGTTTCACTTGGGTAATGCTCAACGGATAATTCAGTATTCACAAAGCTTGACGGCCAAAGTAAGTCGCAAGAATTAAACAAGCAAATAGCATACATTTTTGAAATTTCTCAATCATTGGTAGCCCTAAAGCAGTAAGGATATTTATATCGCAGTCCTAACTAGGTCATGCCATGAAGATCCTTGCTAGACTTGGCTTTTGATGTACTCAATTGCCACAAGCTATTTAGGATTGC
This sequence comes from Synechococcaceae cyanobacterium RL_1_2, assembly GCA_012033095.1. Lineage (GTDB taxonomy): Bacteria > Cyanobacteriota > Cyanobacteriia > Cyanobacteriales > JAAUPO01 > JAAUPO01. Next base: position 1,184 of record JAAUPO010000004.1, read on the forward strand.
TATAGTAATTTTCCTTAGTACCGGACAAAAATAGGACTTAGAACGTGTTTGAAAAGTATCAAATGTTGTTGAGTCGTCCCCTCAATCCCCCAATTTGGTGGACTTCATTGGTTAAAATCCAGGTAATTTCCCCCAGAATGGGGGGCAGGGGCTTTTCAAACAGCCTCTTACGCCCAAGCCCCCCAAATCCACTAAATTTGGACGACTTACTTGAACGATTGTCCCCAAACATCCTGGTTTCCGGGACAGCATCGAAATTTTTGTGTAAGTCCTGAAAATATCAAAATCAAAATCAAAATATAGGATTCAACATATAGGGTTTAATCAACCTTATTTCATGATTCACCGGGATTAATTGATACCGACTCTTAAATCCCGTAAGATTAACTGTCCTTAATGCCATTTGTAAAAATTGAATTTTATGTCCTCCACCGAAGAATTAGTTGCTGCTCTAGATACCACAGAAGAATTTAATTTTGAACTGCCCGATCCTGAAGACGACAATATTACTGATTATGAATTTCAAGCCCAATTAGATCAGGTTTGGAAAATTTGCGATCGCTTTGACTTACAAACAGAAATTTGGCGGGGGCGGGTACTAAGGGCCATTCGCGATCGAGAAAAAAAAGGGGGGGAAGGCCGGGGGGGAAGGCTTTCTTAATTGGCTTAAAAAAAATGAAATTAGTAAAACCCAAGCTTACAAAATGATTCAATTGGCGAATAGTGCTGATGAGTTATTGGCCGAGGGCAAACTTAACCCCGATAGCATCAATAATTTTAGTAAAGGAGCTTTTCTTGAAACCGCAGCAGCTTCGCCGGAGGTACAACAGCTAGTAAGTGAAGCGGCAGATAAAGGGGAGCGCATTACCCGTCGTGAAGTAAAAGAATTGGCGGATCAATGGACGACCATGACCTCAGAACTGTTACCTCCAGAGGCTAAACAAAAAGCCGATGAAGGTACCATTTCCCCTCGCCATTTAGCTCCTCTGGTGAAGGAATTGGAAAAATTGCCCGAATCCCACATGAACGAAATTTATCAAGAAGTGGCTTCTAATCCTGATGTGGACACCATCAAAATGATGACCACGGAGGCCCGTAACTTGTCTAAATATATTGATGCTGCTTCCCAGGTGCAGACGGTCAAAGATAGCGGGGTAGATGTGGAAATGGCCCTAGAAGAAGCTCTGCGGTTAGATTGTTTGAATACAGCAGCGGATGTGTTGAAGCAAGCACAGAACCTGGAACAGACCGTAACTAGATTGTTTACCACCTGGAAACGCCTAGGTACTCTTTGCGATCGCTTATACGTAGATACGGGGGCTAGCAGTCCGAACTTAAGGGCATTATTAACTAGTTTAGAAATCCTAAGTCAGCCAACCATCGAAGTGAAGTTAGATGATGCGGGCACTAACCGGGTGCGTTTAAAAATCATGAAGGATGAGTAATCAAGATTAAAAATGAATCTTCAGTGATCGTGGTGCACAACCTTTAATTAATTACATTAAGTACATTGATTACACCTCGATCGCTGAACAAGTAGTCACTAGACAAGATCCTTAAAGGACACGTAAAGGAAAAAGCCTGATCCCTTAGAGATTAATGACAGGACTTAGAATGTGTTTGAAAAGCCCCCCTGGGCCACAGTCTGGGGGAAATCATCTAAATTTTAAGCAATAAAGTTCGCCAAATTGGGGGATTTAGGGGGCGACTCCACAACATTTGATACTTTTCAAACACGTTCTTACGCAAAAATTTCGATTCTGTTCTGGAAACCATGATGTTTGGGGACAATCGTTCAAGCAAGTCCCCCAACTTTGGAGGATTTAGGGGGCTTTTGCGTAATTTCTGAATGATCGTCAACCTATAAACAACCTATAAAATTTATTGGCGCGATCGTGAGGCTATGAAAAAAATATTAAAAATTCCATTAAATTAATTAATAAACACTACAGATAGCCGTAGGTTTTCTCGCCCAATTAACTTGTATTTAATGAACTATAAAAAATAAGCATAATTTAATCTGTAGTAATCTTTTTTTTAATTTAGAATCAAATAGTTTTAAATTATGATTCCCTTATGATTCCGATTTAAAATCACTAGGAATAAATTCCTATAAAAAGTTTAAGAAAGGGGAAAAAAAGCGATAATTACCCTAAGACAACTGAAGATTTACGAAAAACTCTAGCTAGAACAATCGCTAATGTCTGTTGATTCATTTCCGTGGTTAACCACAATTTTTGTCCCTACCGTTGGTGGCGGCCCTATTTATTCCGTATCCTCCCCGATAAGGATGGTAAAACCCTGCGGTGGTATTCCCTTGCCGTAGCCCTAGGGGATTTTATTCTCATGTGTCAAGTCTTTTGGACTCACTATGATCGTGAAACCACCGGGTTTCAGATGGTGGAAAGATTTGACTGGATTCCTCAATTAGGAATTAATTGGATTGTTTCAGTGGATGGTATTTCCATGCCCCTGGTGTTATTAGCGGGCTTTGTCAGTACCTTAGCCTTAATATCAGCTTGGCAGGTGGATTTTAAACCTCGCCTTTTTTATTTTTTGATGCTTACCCTATACGCCGCGCAGATCGGTGTATTTATCGCCCAAGATTTTTTGTATTTTTTGTGGTGTGGGAATTAGAGTTAAATCCCGATTTATCTATTGGTCTCCATCTGGGGTGGCCCCAAGCGGCAATACGCAGCAATGAAGTTTTTGTTATATACCGCGATCGCGTCGGTGTTTATCTTAATTGCAGCTTTAGCCATGGCCTTAACCGGAGATGGCCCCGTCAGTTTTGACATTGCTAGTCTAGCCACTAAGGAATTTTCCACCAACATGCAAATTTTGCTGTACGTGGGTTTACTGTTTTCCTTTGGGGTCAAAATTGCCGCTTTTCCATTCCACACCTGGCTTCCCGATGCCCATGGTGAAGCCTCTGCTCCTGTGTCAATGATCCTAGCAGGGGTACTCCTTAAAATGGGAGCTTACGGCATTATGCGTTTTAACATGGGTTTACTCCCCGATGCCCATGTGTACTTTGCCCCCGTTTTGGTCAGCTTAGGAGTAGTTAATATCATCTACGGCGCGATCGCTTCCTTTGCCCAGACCAACATGAAGCGTCGTTTAGCTTACTCCTCCGTATCCCACATGGGTTTTGTCCTGATCGGTTTAGCATCCTTCACCGATTTAGGCATGAATGGAGCCATGCTACAGATGCTCTCCCACGGCTTAATTGCAGCGGTATTATTTTTCTTAACTGGCGCAACCTACGATCGCACCCATACCCTCAGCATCAAAGACATGGGTGGTATTGGAATGATGTTACCTAAGACGTTTGCCCTATTCACCATGGGGGCCATGGCTTCCATCGCCTTACCCGGCATGAGTGGCTTTGTTAGTGAAATTACCGTATTTATCGGGATTGCCACTAGTACGTTCTATAGTGTGCCCTTTCGCATCTCCATCGTTTTTCTCGCTGCGGTAGGGGTGATTTTAACCCCGATCTATTTGCTATCCATGGTGCGCCAAGTTTTCTACGGATCCCAGTTTGGCAAACAAGAACTACCCTCCTGCGACATCACCGATCCCAATTTGCGTCGGGAGTTTCAACAAAGCCAAGCCGCCGTCTGCTTTGGTACCAATTGTGTTCTCCCCGGTCAAGCGGTATTTACGGATATTCGGGCTAGGGAAATTGGAGTCGCCGTTAGCTTTTTAATCTTAATTGTGGGTATTGGTTGTTATCCCAAATTAACGATGAATCTATACGACCATCAAACAAAAGCCCTCAATGCCCAAATGATCCAGGCCCATAACGCAGCAGAAAACAAATCCTTGTTAAGCGTTATGCCCATAGCTGCCCCGGCCCTATTACCTTAACAATCTTGTTATTGTTCATGAGTCTATAATTTCAATGCCTAACATAGTGATTCATTACAGCTAATTTAGCCTGTTTTAACTATGGAAATGAATTATTAATTTCCTGCCTATCTTGCTACTTGTAACCCGATCCTGTTTCCTCTGGAACCGCGATCGGGTTTTTCTGTTTATAACAAAACCCCTTAGAACGTGTTCGAAAAGTATCAAATATTGTGGAGTCGCCCCCTAAATTCCCCAATTTGACGAACTTTATTGCTTAAAATTTAGGTAATTTCCCCCAGACTGGGGGCAAGGGGGGCTTTTCAAACACATTCTAACTACTAGGACAAAAGTTGCCTCAAAAAACTTTAAATATGTCCCAGAGTTTTACCTGGCAAGGATTACAGCCGATTTCGCTAAAGTGCTTGTGTCGCAAGGGTTTAAGGTTTTTGTCCTGTAGTTAGATCCAAGATTTAAACAAGATTTAAACAAGATTTAAAATCTAAGACTTACAAATCCAAGATTTCACAATTTGCGATCGCTAATTTGCAGTTATGATTAAAGCAATTAATATAATCGTTAAGGATTGTTAATTGCTGGAATAATCTGTATGATGGGCTACAGTTTGATCAAAAATATCCCAACATCTTAAAAAAGATTACCTAGCATAGCCCTAAGGTTTCTATCGTTAATCCCTTTAGGAAAACCAAGAACCCCTAACCTATCAATGCTAATTGTTTGAACTGTTTGAAAAATAGAATCTTGTCCGAGCTGCTATTGATTGTAACTAACTACTAGCTAAAAGTTTTTATGTTGACCATTGAGCGTTCCCCTCATACCGCAGATTTTCAAATTCCCCTTAAGCCCCAAATTTTGATCGTAGAGGACGAAGAAACCATCCGGGACATGATTACCCTCGCTCTCCAGGAAGAAGGTTATGATGTGACCCCCGTTAGCGATGGTCAAGCGGCCCTTTCCTTGATTCAAAACGTCAATGGTGGGGAACAAACCTTACCGGATCTAATTATTTTGGATTTGATGTTACCGGAGGTCAATGGTTTAGATATTTGTCGTATCCTCAGATATCAACATAACACCACCCCCATTTTGATTCTTAGTGCTAAAGCTAGCGAAACCGATCGCGTACTTGGTTTAGAAGTCGGAGCCGATGATTACTTAACTAAACCTTTCAGTACTCGGGAACTAGTGGCCCGTTGTCGTGCCCTCTTGCGTCGTCAAAGCTATACCAATCAAGTTCCCCCCCCAATCAAACAATATAAAGACATTACCCTTTATCCCAATGAATGTCGTGTGTTGGCTAGGGGAGAAGAAATTAACCTTTCTCCGAAGGAGTTTAAGTTATTAGAATTATTCATGAGTTATCCCAAACGGGTATGGTCACGTCAACAATTGATTGATCAAATTTGGGGGATGGACTTTGTGGGCGACATGAAAACCGTTGATGTTCATATTCGCTGGTTGCGGGAAAAATTGGAATCAGATGCAAGTAAACCTGAATATTTAATTACGGTCAGAGGTTTCGGTTATCGTTTTGGATAAACATACAAAACAGACATAGGTTCATGGCTAAATTGCATAATTATGCCCTGGGACGATCGCCTTTACCCTTTGTGATACTGACAATGGGATTGGCGATCGCTTTTGGTTTTGTGACCCCAGCGGCAGGTAATCCCCTTAACCCCAATCCCCAATCATTACCCTCAGGGATTGGGGGCACAGGGCAAGAGGGCCAAATTTACGTAGTAACGGGTACCGTGGAAGCCTTAACTTACCTTCTCAGCCAAGGGGCTTATCAACTCAAAGATAATACTGGTTCTGTGTGGATTGTCACCCCAGGGAAAATGCCCCGCATCGGCGATCGTCTGTCGGTTAGAGCCAAGTTAATGTACCGTTCGATTGTGGTACAAGGCCAAGAATTTGGGGAATATTATCTGATGGAAATGGAACAATTACCCGTCCAGGCAAATAATAACCCCAATCCTCTACCTCCTAAGCTCCCAACCCCAGAGACGGTTACCCCAGAAACGGTGGTTATTCCTCCCCAACCATCGATTTCCGTTGATGATTTTTTGTATCCCCATTGGTAATAGGTAAATAATCGAAGGTAGGGTTAAATTGTTTGGGCTAGACCCTAGGAAGAGGATAGCCCGATCGAGACTAGACCAGCAGTATGGTATCTAGCGATCGTCAATGTTATAGCTACGGAAGTCATTATGTGGAAAAAGCCGTTTTATTGTTCTGATAATTTAATCGCTGAAACCGTTGTTATAGTCAATTTAATTTAGTATGGGGTGGCTGTTCCTCTCAATGGAATGTTTTCAGATCTATTTGTTTCCCCTAATTATTTAAAAAGACTATATATAAACGATAGAGGTAGCTTGTCCCCCTCTAAGGCCAAATTATCTGTTGAGGACAAAAGTGAAACTCCCTTTTTCCTTCATCGGTATCAAGATCAAGATTAATCAGTAGAAGCCATAACCCGTGCAAAACGCACACAGCGACTTTTCCAGAGGGAATCCCTTGGTTCGACTCCGGGGGGAAAATCTTTATCTCCCATAATTACTAATCTATCCTTGGGGATGCCTTGGTTGATTAACACCTCTGCCACGGCCTCGGCGCGGTTATAGGCCAGATTACGGTTATGGGTTTCTAAACCAGTGCGATCGGCGTGGCCGATGATTTGTAGGCGCATATCTGGATAAATTTGTAAAAAGGTCTTGATCGTAGCCACTTTTTCCTGAATATCCTTAACATTGAGGGTGGCGGAATCATGGTTAAAATAAATCCGTTGGTCAATGGGAAAGGCTTTGGGGGTCAAGGTAATAATTACTTGCTCAATCCCTGGTATGGTGGTAAATGCCTGGCGAATTTTGCCTAATTCCTGGGTATTACGAATATGACCTGAAACCACAATTTGGTTTTCTGTGTAATGGGTATCGATTATGACGCTATCCATTTGGTTAAAGATCTGGGTTAAGCGATCGACTTCCGCCGCAATCAGTCCGGGATCGGGGGGCACTTGCACCGCGATGATTTGGTTATGTAGCTCCAGTTCTGGTAAGGCTTGTTGCACGGCTAGTTCCGCTTGTTGGCGCATACGATCGCTAGGGAGTTTGCCTTTGAGAATTAACTGCTGATCCTTAAATTCCGTATCTAGGCGATACACAGCAATGGCGGGGGTAGAAGCGAGGGCGATCGCAGCTTCGTTCTCATAATGTTGGGCCCGGTGATGGCGATAGAGTTGCCAACCTAAAAGCCCCGTTCCTAAAACTAAGACCCCAGCCCCCCAGGCCCAAAAAAGCCCAAGGAAAACGTTTTTCCTGTTTTTCCTGTTCCTCCTGATAATTTAAAAGGTTTTCAATCAAATTATGGACAGGCTTAGGGACACTATCGGGATCCCCATCGTAATCCTTCATGGCGGGACTATGGAAATTAAGGACGATGGTGCTCAGGGTACGACGCATCTCATCGAGAAAATCACTGGTATAGTCCCCTTCAATCACCACCGCCGTATAGTAATAACCCGCCACCTCCATCAAAATACTAAAGGTTTCGTATTCAATTTCCTTTAGTTCGGAAGTGGTACTTTCGGAGACGGTACATTCACTGGCAAAACTTCTAATGGCGGTGAGCATCCCCGCTAACATATCCCCTTCTAAGCCTTCCCCTTCCCGTTGGGCCTCTGCAATAATTAACCCCGATTCCTTATGAATTAAAAAAATGGCATTGATAAAAAAAGGCATCGTCTCCCGCATGATCAGATTCATTTCGGGTACACCTTTAATTTTGGCCTTAATTTTTCTTTGCAGACCTTCAATGGTGAGGGAATTTTCCAATTGTTGGTTAATTTTATCTACCCACTCCTTCATATATTTTTTGATGGTGTCCCCAATTACTGGGTAGAGGGCGTTTACCATCGAATCCCGTTCTAACAGAATTTGGGCCCGGATCGATTCCCCCATCGCAGGAGCGATCGATTGCACAATTTCTGCTGGGTTATCACTAATTTTTTTGGAGATTGCCCCTGGCACAATTTCCGCGATCGCGTTAATCATGGCCACCTTATCTTGATGGGTTTTCGTCGTAATTAATTGATCGATGATGGGGCCAATGGCCCGAATGACATCATCCCTAGACTCAGTAATTTTCAAACTGAGAAGATCAGCAATTAACGGTAATAACAACTCAATCATCTCCTGAGGATCATTGAGTTGGGTTTGGACGCGGTTAAGTTCTTTCTCTAAACGGTAAATCAGATCAGCTTGTTCTTTAATTTTGAGGGCATCGGCTTCGCGATCGGGAAAAATTAACTCTGTTAAAAGATTTTGTAACTGATAAGTGGTGGCATCCACCGGTTCTTGATTAGCTCCGGGGGGGGGGTTAGCTGTTCCCACCGTCGGACGGCTAGGAAGTAAGTCAGGGATAGGATCTGGATTGATCGGATCTACCGTGGGCAAGGTTGGGAGCTTAGGAGTTTGGAGCAATCGCTCTATGGTCTCATCAACCGACTCCTCCCCATTCACTCCATTGGTGGGAGACTCTAACGGTAAATGTTGAGTTAACGGGGCTTGCCCCTCGGACTCTAAGGTTGCTTGGGGAAGATCTGCCCTAGGCTCCGGGGAAGTTAGTAGGTGGGGATCGATCGCGGACAGATCCTCTTCCTCCAACAAATTTACAGAGGAAGAATCATCGAGACGGTGGGTTAATGGGGGTAAAACTGGAGAAGGATCGCTAGGACTGGAATTAGGTTTCGGATTAGAACAACGGGCTATACTGTTTTTTTCTACCGGTGGCATCACCGTATTTAAGGCGGCCATCACATCAGCTGGTAAGGTTTCCCCATCGGTCTGGTCTGTTGAGGGCAGAAAATCCTGAGAGCTATTGGAGCCATTGGAGCTATTGGAACTATTAAAATTCTTAAAATTACTTGACCGATCGCGGTGGGGGGCGATCGGGTTTTCCCCTGAGGGGGATGATGTTGGCTGAAGATGATCAGCGGATTGTTCCCCAGGGGTTAGGGTCTGGGCACTACTATCCCCCAAATTAAGATTAGGATCGCTAAGTAAGCTAAGCAAATCAGAAATTGCCTGTTCTTCTTGATAATGCGATTGATTGCCCATAGCCAATAAATGGTGAAAAATAGTCAATAATAACCAAAGTGATTCTATGGTAATTTATCCAGGCTTGATTGTTGTAATGGCGTAGGCATTGGGATCTAAATAATTCACCACGGTCTGACGAAGGTCTTCCGCCGTATAGGATTGAATCTTCTCTACATAATTAAAGGCGGGTTCTAAATGGCTTAATTGGGAATAATAATAACCATATAAATTACTGCGATCGCTAGGCCGTTCCATGCCAAAAATATGCCGAGAAGCCACCTTTTTCCCAATCCGTTCTAGATCTTTGGCGTTAATTAACTCCTGGGATAATCGATGGATATGCTCCTTAATTAACGCTTCCACTTCCCCTAGGTTTTCCCCTGGCATTAAAGCATAAATATAAAAAATACCCTGTACCGTAAAGGTCATATTATTAGCCCCAATTTGGGTTACTAACCCCCTTTCCTCCCGTAGATCCCGAAATAGCCTCGCCATTTTACCCTGGCCCAACACTGCGGCCACCACATCTAAGCCATAGGTTTCGTTGAGATGTTCTAACCCCGGTACCCTCCACCCCATAATCAGACGGGCTTGCTGTAGATCGGGATCAATATGTTCTTGGCGAATGATGTGGTCAAATTTCGGTTCTGGGGGGTGACTTTTGCTGCGGTGTAAGTCATGGTGAAACGGTAGATCTTGTCGTTGGTAATGTTTTCCATAGGCGGTGGCTACTACGTCAATCAATTGTTCCACCGGTAAATTCCCTACCACCGTCGCAGTCATGGCAGAAGGATGGTACCAGTGGCTATGGAAATCTCGCATTTGTTGATAATGCAAATCTGCAATGATGGCTTCGGGCCCTAAAATTGGTCGACGGTAGGGCAGCCGTTGAAAAAACAGATCGATCGCTTTATTAAAAGAACGACGGCTCGGATTATCCTGGGAACGACGAATTTCCTCTAACACCACCAATCTTTCTTTCGTAAAATGTTCCTCCTCTAGGCTAGGGTTTAACAATAAATCCACTTGGAGAGGGGCTAAGGTGCCAAAGTCTTCTGGGGCGGTGGTGATGTAGTAATGGGTATAGTCTTGGCTGGTGGCGGCATTGGTCATCGCTCCCCGTTGTTCCACCATCTGCTCAAATTCCCCTAGGGCTAAATTAGGGGTACCCTTAAACATCATATGTTCTAAAAAATGGGCCATACCATTAATATCATCGGTTTCGATCGCGGAACCCACATCTAGCCAAATATTAAAGGACACCGCATCCACGGGGATTTGTTCTGCAATGATAGTGAGGCCATTATCGAGGGACTGGATGACAGGTTGATGGACGTTAGGGCGATCGAGGGTAAAGACCATGGGTAGAATAAAAAGCTAATCAAAAACTAATCAAAAACGAACTAACAACTAAAATTATGCTTAATAACGCTAATCGAAACAGAAAAACCCCCAGCAAATTCAATCATTAACCAGAAAAATAGCTGATTTTGAATTTTGGCTAATTTGGCTAATTTGGGTTCACAAAAAAACAGCAAGCCCTTAGGCAGAAGTGTTTAGCTATGGTTTGATCAAGGGGTAATCCGGTAGAATGTCCAAAAAGAAAAACGCCCCTACGGTATATCGGTATTGTTGGATCTTAAGGCAATAACCATTCCTTTGCCACCCTAAATTCTGGGGTTAGCGGTCAAACAGTAGTTAAAAACCTACATGGGCTTAATAGACCTCTTGCATCCATAAATAAGCAACAAGAGAAAGCTCAAAATTGATCATACCTGGGGGTCAATGAATCCATTATTTAGGATCGTGAATTAAATAACTTAGAAATTTGTAGAGTATGCTTCAAGGGAGCGTAGCCCATCGATATTTAAGTTTTAGATGTTATTAAATTCTTATTCCTTAGTCTTTAAAAGTTTTTAAAATTTCTACCCGATCGCCAATATTAATTAAGCCCGAGTTTCTAGGGATAGTATTCATCCCAAACATAATGCCCCCTGGTTGCTGGCGATAGGTGCGGAGGGTGGTTAGGGGTTCTTTTATTCCTATTTTTTTCCCCCGTCCGTTGATCCGTGGTGGTAACGACGCAACGGCTGCAGGGTTTGACTAGATCAAACCGGATTTCCCCAATTTGAAGCTCAGCCCATTGATCTTCGATGAAGGGTTGATCCGTGGCAATAACTAAGTTTGGACGAAACCGATCCATGGTGATAGGGGTTTCGTCATCGCTTAAGCGATCGTTTAAATCCTGTAACGAAGCGGTATTAGTAATTAAACAGGGATAACCATCGGCAAAACTAACGGCTTGGGCGGTGGCGGTGGCATAGTCGGGATCGATGGCGCGGGGATGGTCGGGGGATAGCCGCACTAACTTAACCAACTCAGGTAACTTTAATCCCTGCTGAAGCCATTGGCCCGCTAATTCCCCTTGATCGATCGCGCTCACCCAATCCCGCCAAACTTGCACCAAAATCAGAGCTTCTGGATTATCCTGCTGGTAAATTAATGGTATTGCTAACGGGTTATGACCATCGATCGCTAACTGGAGATGATCCCCCGTGATCGTGACCTTTAAACGGGCTAGCTGGGGGTATTGCCGTTGGGTTAAAAACTTACCCTCTTGATTTACGATCATCCAACCGCGATCGTATTCCAGACCCTCCGGTTTGACCGTCGCTTGGGTTAAGCTAATACCCCGACCGGATTTGATGGGATAAATCCAAAGTTGTTGTAATTCCATGGCTCTAATCCTCCCCCGGTTGGTGATGGTAATGGTTACGCGATCGCGATGATCGGATGACCGTTAATCCATTTTAAACAGGACTTACGCAAAAATTTCGATTCTGTTCTGGGAACCATGACGTTTGGGGATGTTTGGGGACAATCGTTCAAGCAAGTCCCTCAAATTTGGGGGATTTAGGGGGCTTGGGCGTAAGTCCTATTAAAGTATCCGTAGTACGTCATAATATGAACGTTTTGGCGAGATAATTAACATCAACATCAACCATGGTTACAGCAAAAATCGGGATCATTGGCGGTAGTGGCCTCTATGCCATGAAGGAGCTAGATCAAGTACAGGAAATCAGCGTTTCTACCCCCTTTGGTGAGCCCTCGGATCAATTTATTTACGGCGAACTCGACGGTGTTCCGGTCGTTTTTTTAGCCCGCCATGGTCGGGGTCATAAATTTTTACCATCGGAAGTCCCCTATCGGGCCAATATTTGCGCCATGAAACAATTGGGAGTGCAATATATTGTCTCTGCTTCGGCGGTGGGTTCCATGCAGGAGGAAGTAAAACCCCTGGATCTAGTTATTCCTGACCAATTCATCGATCGCACGAAAAACCGCCCCAGCACCTTTTTTGGGGATGGCATTGTGGGCCACATCGGTTTTGGCGATCCCATCTGTGGTAATTTAGCCCAGGTGATCATTGATGCTATTACCGACCTGAATTTACCCGATGTGACGGTACACCCTAAGGGAATTTATCTCTGCATGGAAGGCCCTGCCTTTTCCACTAAAGCAGAATCCCATGTTTATCGTAGTTGGGGGGCCACCGTGATTGGGATGACTAATTTAACAGAAGCCAAGCTCGCCAGGGAAGCAGAAATTGCCTACGCCACGATCGCCATGGCTACAGATTACGACTGTTGGCACGAAGAACATGATCAAGTAACGGTGGAATTGGTGATCAATAATTTACGTAAAAATGCCACCAATGCCCAAACCGTGATTAAGGAAGTGGTACACCGCCTCAATCAAAATCCTCCCCCATCAAAAGCCCACTCCGCCCTCAGAAGTGCTATCCTCACCCAACCGGAGCATGTGCCAACCGCCACCAGAGCGAAATTAGCTTTTTTACTGGATAAATATTGGGGTTAATAGGGTGTGTCATTAATTAGCTAATTAGCTTAAAGCGTTGGCTAGTGAGCCAAGTTCAGAAAATCTAGTATTAGCCAGAAACCCTCTGCTAACCTCGGTTTTCGTTTTATCGCGATCGTCAATCTAATCAAGATGAGCCACCCCTTACAGGTTCAGGACTTACGCGCAAATTTCGATTCTGTCCTGGTAACCATGATGTTTGGGGACAATCGTTCAAGCAAGTCCCCCCAATTTGGGAGATTTAGGGGGTTTGGGCGTAAGTCCTATCTAAGTTCCCCAGCGACAACAACCAGACTTTCCATAGTGGGCAATAACCAAATCGGAATATGGCTATCGTTAACCCATCGCCTAATAACTAAGGTTTTTTTGTACTATATTTATAACAGTGAAGTTGAGTGTATTGATCGTGACTACAGGATAAAGCGGTAGTGAACCCTAGTTCAAAATTGACCATAGGTTAACCTCACTGGGATTTAAAAGTTCATCGACAATTATTCTGGGCCGCCCCTATAATGGAGAGTTTGCAGATAATTATTGATTTCAGTTGAAGGAGCATAAATTAATATGGCCCAAATGTATTACGACCAAGATGCCAATCTAGACTTTATTAAAAATAAAACTGTAGCGATCATTGGCTATGGTTCCCAGGGCCACGCCCATGCCCTTAACCTCAAAGATAGTGGTGTAAACGTAATCGTCGGTCTATACGAAGGTAGTAAATCCATTGCCCAAGCCGAAGCTGAGGGGTTAACCGTTAAAAGTGTAAGTGATGCAGCCGCCGCCGCGGATTTTGTGATGATCCTGCTGCCCGATGAAGTCCAAAAGCAAGTATTTAATGACGAAATTGCTCCTAACTTGAAGGATGGAGATGTACTGTTGTTTGCCCATGGTTTTAATATTCACTTTGGTCAAATTGTGCCCCCTAGCAACGTTGATGTCATGATGGTTGCCCCGAAAGGCCCTGGCCACTTAGTTAGAAGAACCTATGCTGAAGGCCAAGGAGTTCCTGCTTTATTTGCAATTTATCAAGATGCTTCTGGTCAAGCTCGCGATCGCGCCATGGCCTATGCAAAAGGCATTGGTGGTACAAGAGCGGGTGTACTAGAAACTACTTTTAGGGAAGAAACGGAAACTGATTTATTTGGAGAGCAAGCTGTACTTTGTGGCGGTTTAAGTGCCCTCATTAAAGCCGGCTTTGAAACCTTAACCGAAGCTGGTTATCAACCAGAGCTAGCCTATTTTGAATGTTTGCATGAAGTAAAACTCATCGTTGATCTAGTGGTTGAAGGGGGTTTAGCCAAAATGCGGGATAGTATTTCTAATACTGCTGAGTATGGAGACTACGTAAGCGGCCCTCGTATTGTGAATGAAGCCACTAAAGCTGAAATGAAACGAGTCCTAACGGATATTCAAGATGGAACCTTTGCTCGTAACTTTGTGTTAGAAAATCAATCGGGTAAAGCGGGCTTTACGGCTATGCGTCGTCGGGAAGCAGAACATCCCATTGAAGAAGTAGGTAAGGATCTACGGGCTATGTTTAGTTGGTTAAAATAAACTACATACAACTAAATCAAAAACTTGAAAACTTAAAAACTAAAAAAAAATAATGGGAGTTTCAAAAATATAATGCCATCTCCTTTTTTAGTTATCGCAAAATCCTTATAAACTAAGCTTTTGTGACTACTAACTGATTCGTTGAGCATTACAAAAGTGAAACTCTTAAAATGGTATAGGTAGATAGCTGTAACTAGAGCAATTAAAGTCTTTCTAACACAGTCAACACTTACTCTTTGGGGGTCGATCGTTGTCGGCCCTCAATTATTTTGACCGCGATCGCATAGATCAACCTATTTTGATCACGGATTGGATTATGACAAGTTTAATCAAGCCAAAAGCTTTAGAACTAAGCGGATTTTAGGTTTTAAAAATTTCACTTTAAAGGATGTTTGATCTATTTTAACCATTGCAAATTCGCTGTTTGGGGTTAAGAACTGATCAAGCCATCGATAATTTACTCAGTTTGGTTCAATTTTTTTTGTTCTTCTTCGATCGCTTTTTCCGTTCTTTCATTGGGATTGCGGAATTTTTTATCTGGGATTAGTCCCGTAACAAAATTGTTAATCCCCTCCCTCATGGTGAAACTAGCCTTGCCGACTGGCCCAGGAATAACTTTATCCCCTAAGGCAATAAAAATCATCGTCAAAAAAGTAAGTAATTTGATGGCAGTTTGTGGACGCATGGATAATTAATAAGTAATTTGTTTTTTAGCCAAATGACTATTTCCTTAGGTTTATCGTACCCCGGCTTCGATTTTCAGTTATCAGTTATCCGTCAAAATAATTTTCTTAATCCTATTAATCCCATGGTTCAGAATGATGGATTATAGAACCCATTTGAGATCTTGATCTTGAACAATAAGGCTTTCAGGTATATCGAGTTTAACGGTCAATGCACAGTAAGACTTGAGCCGAACAAACCTTAATCAAAATGAACCTGATCAGCATGAAATCAATACAGTTCAAGCATTACAAATCTACCGATAGATACCAAACGGCGGGTACTATAAGTTGGTAGTACAGTACATTGTCAAATAATAATTGTATGGGTTGACCATTCCTAAACCTATCTCCGTGCATTGGTTGTGGAAAATTAAAACCATAAAACCATAATTTTTAATCTTGACGCGGTAGTAGCTCGCAAGCCATTGCCCTAATGTCAATAATTGTTATCAGTTATGCAGGGAAAACGCATACTCCCCTTTTTTTGCAATAAGCAAAGTTAAACAAGCTTTTATTGAGAATAAAAATTTTAAAAAATTGCTGAAACTATTATTCTTTCGTTGAGTGAAAATTAGTATGCGTTTGCCCTAATCAGTTATGGTGATTTTGATGTTCTTGCTGCAGTTCTGGTTTGGTTTTGAGCACTTCTGGCATGCGCTCTAAAATGATTTCTACCGTTTCGTTCGATGATTGACTATTGGATGCGATCGCGATGGTTAGATCTGCTTGACGATATAAGTGTTGCCGCTCTTGCCATAGTTGAATCAGCTTGGTTTTTAAGGCATCTTCTTCCTCATGGGCTTTGAGTAAAGGACGGGTTTGATCCCCCCGTAGCCGTTCCTCGATCGCTTCGAGAGCCACGTTGAGCCAAATCACTAACCCCTCCCGTAAATAACTCCAATTTTGGGGTTTAAGAATAATGCCGCCCCCAGTAGAAATGACACTTTTATAGTAAGGAGATACCTGGTGTAACACTTCCGTTTCTAGGTTCCGGAAATAGGTTTCCCCTTCTTCCGCAAAAATATTAGTAATACTCTTTTGAGTGGTGCGCTCAATTAAAACGTCTGTATCAAAATAACGATAATTCAACCGATGAGCGAGGGAGCGGCCAATGGTGGATTTGCCACTGCCCATCATACCCACTAAATAAATATTTAAACCCTGTAAATCTTCTACTAATTGCACAACCAGTTACCTCAACCTAGCCAATAATAAACTTAACCGAACCAACCCAAATCTTAAGAAAAAAAAACCAGCTTTAGCTGGTGTCAGTAAGTTATTTGTTGTTGTTTGATCTTGTCAAGCTTGATTTAATCCACGCTCTGTTTCCCGCAGGTGCAAAGAATCAAATCGAATACAGCCGTAAAGATTTGTTACAGCAAATTGTAACAGAAAATACAAATATTTTTTTCAGTAAAAACTAGCAATTTAGAAGTTTATGTCAAATTTGGATAACATCTCCAGCCATGGCTTGGGAGGAGTGGGTTGGGGAATTACCGTAAATATTTCTGTTTTTGTAGTCCAACGACCTGATGGCGAGGGGAAATAACGGTGGGCTTGGAATGGAACCGAGGAGCAACGGTCTATAATTAGGGCTTATTCCCAGGGTATTCCCCACCAACTTTAAACCCCATGGACGGTAAAAAACTTGGCAGGTCTTGAGCTATTGGTTGGCTCAGCAAACAGCAATCCTATCTATCTTTGCTGTGACGATCGCGGTCAGTGCTGGCATTATCGGCGGTCGTAGCTTGGGGTTATTAGAGAAAGCCGAGCTCTTTGCCTATGATTATTTCATGCGATCGCGGCCCTTAGAGCCAGTAGATCCGGATGTGGTGGTGGTACAAATTACAGAAGATGATATCCAGAAACAACAAACCTGGCCCCTCAGTGATGGGGTAATTGCTAAAGCGATCGCGAACTTAGAAGAATATCAACCGACGGTAATTGGTTTAGATATTTATCGAGATATTGCTTATCCCCCCTGGAACATCTTTGTTACAATATGAATTACAAAAAGATAATGTAATTAGTATTCAATATTTAGGAAGTGAAGACAATCAAATAGCTGCGCCCCTAGGAGCATCTCAACAACAAATTGGTTTTAATGATGTTGTTTTAGATTGGGATAGTAAACTCAGACGCAACTTAATGTATGCCCGTTTGGGCGAGGAGGAATTATACTCTTTTGCTTTGCGTTTAAGTTTGGCTTATTTAAGAAAAAATCCTGATGTTACTGGTGATTTTAAATTACGCACCAGCAATGATTCCTTATATTTGGATGACGTTCGTTTACCGCGTTTACAAGCTAATTCAGGGGGTTATCGTTTGCCACCTTCTGAAGCATTGGGATGGCAAATTCTTTTACAGTATCAATCGCCTAAAATCGCCTGAATGCTTTTACGCTGATTTATTGTGTGCAACTCTCTTACTTTCTCCACGACATTTGGATCATTTTTTCCAGGCCAGGTCGCGAGATCCACTTCATTTGTGCGGGGCGCAATCTTCGGTGTGGACACGAATGCTGAACCCCGCTTTTT
>JAAUPO010000178.1 GCA_012033095.1 Synechococcaceae cyanobacterium RL_1_2
CTGCTGGATCCGATACGATTGGACAAGCGTTGTCGGTTGGAATCAACGGCACTCAAATGATTGTGACGGGAGTCGGAGCCATTGGTGACAATGGTATCTTGGCACCGAGCATCGACCGAGATGTCGACTTGGTTCGAATGCCGTTGGACGCGGGGACGGTGGTTCGTTTGACTGCCAGTGCAACGTCGATTGGCTCGCCGCTTGATCCCTATGTGATTGTGTTCGACGAACTCGGTCGCGTTCTGTCCCAGAACAACGATTTCTCTGGAAGTCGTGACTCGTTCTTGGTCTTCACCGCTCCCCGAACTGGTACCTACTATGTCGGGGTCAGCGCCTCGAACAACTTTGCTTACAACCCGAATGTCTTCAACAGCGGTCGCGATGGCGGTTCGCAAGGACAATACCAGCTCACACTCGACATTACACCTCGCTTCAATCCGACTCTAGTTGGAAACAAAATCCAAATCGATGGTGCACGATCGGTAACGCTCCCTGCGAATTCGTCGCTTCAATTGATTGGCGCCCAGGGATTGGTCGATTCCACCGCGATTCCAGTTTTCTTGTTAGCCAACATGACTGCGGATCAGGTCGCAACGGAATTGCAACGAGCGATGGAAGATCAACTCGTCGGTACAGATGCTTACACCACGTTTCGACGTGTTGGTGCTAGTATCACTCTTACCGGAGTGAATGTGGCATCGGCTGGACCATTCACGATTTCCGGTGGACGGACCGAGACCTGCTCTCCGATGGGGATTGTCCCGATCGTGAATGAAAATGATACGGTGGCTACTGATGAATTAAAGTTTGGGGATAATGATACCCTTTCGGCTTTAGTGGCTAGCCTGATTGGGGCCCAATGGTTATTTTTAATGACCGATGTCGATCGCCTATATACAGCTGACCCACGGCAATCGGAGGATGCCCAACCCATTGATTTGGTGTCGGTGGATGCATTACAGAGCTTAAATATTAATACCTCCTCCACCGGTTCTAGTTGGGGAACTGGGGGCATGGCTACTAAAATTGCAGCGGCGAGAATTGCCACGAATGCAGGGGTAAGAACGGTGATTACCCATGGTGGGAAACCTTACAAAATTATGGATATTGTCCAGGGAAAAACGGTTACGGCTACTCAATTTGCTCCCCAACTCCAACCGGATAGTGCCCGCAAACGCTGGATTGCTTTTGGCCTCGTCCCCCAAGGGAAACTTTATCTCGATGAAGGCGCGGTCAAAGCCCTCACTAGCTATGATAAGTCTTTACTACCGGCGGGCATTGTACAGGTGGAAGGCCAATTTAACCCTGGAGATTCTGTCCAACTCTGCGATCGCGACGGCAATCAGATCGGCCGGGGCTTGGTTAAATACAATCACCGGGATATTGAACTAGTCAAAGGGGAACATTCTGATCGGGTCGAAGCCATTTTGGGTAATGAACGGCCATCCACGATCGTCCATCGGGATGACCTAGTGTTGCTATGTTAGGGCACATTTAAAATAGAAATCTTAAATAAAAATCCTAAATAGAAATTTGGGTAGTCCTATACAGGTAAGGATCAGGAAGCTTAAATAGATTGATAATCAATTATCCTAGGTCTAAATATCCTTACCGCTTTAGCACTACCGAAATTTGAAATAAAAATTTGAAATATACAGGACTTACGCAAAAATTTCGATTCTGTCTTGGGAACCATGATGTTTGGGGACGTTTCGGGACAATCGTTCAAGCAAGTTCCTCAAATTGGGGGGATTTAGGGGGCTTGTACATAAGTCATAATAAAAATTTGAAATATAGTCAATTGGATTTAATATGGGAGTTTTACTCCTTGCCACAGGCTGATTTTAGCTCTATTTATTTCCCATAATTATGCCAAAATACTATAACTATTTTTTGGTCACTTTCAGAAAAAATTATCGGTGCTACCTTCTATGATCCTGAATTAGAAAGCGATCGCGCCCTTGTGTGATTTCAACGTTCCATGGTTCAATCTTCCATGGGTGGATGGGGAACCAAACCTTTGCTTAACAAGCATGAGCGCAACCGTACAGTTTAAGTTACGCCCCACAATGATAAACCAGACATAATCAGAACTAATCCTGATCAATTCTAAATTTTGGTGCTTGATAATTTGGAGGTAAATAATCCTGGGGAATGGTGGTTTGATTGCCATCCCTCACCGCTCGATAATGGGGAGAGAGAATTTCAATATCGTTTTGATTGCATTGATCCTGAATATTTTGGTGTAGCTCAGAATAAATTTTAGCCATGATCCCCGGATTATCCGTATAGGCATTAAGTTCATAGCTTACATAGTAATCATCTAAACTAGTTTGGAGCACAAAGGGGGACGGATCGGGCAAAATCCTTGGAGTGTCAAGGGCTGCCTTAATTAGAACGTCATGAACTTTGCGCCAGGGTACGTCGTAGCCTAGGGTAATAGTGGTGTGAAGGATTAGGGCAGGAATTAAGGGGTCATTGGCAGCAGCACTATAATTAATTACATGGCTAGACAACACGGAGGCGTTGGGAATGGTAATCACTACGTTTTTAACAGTGCGAATCCTGGTCACGAATAGGGTTTTTTCCACAATATCGCCAATGGTGTCAGTAATTTTAACTCGATCGCCCACTAGGAAAGCCCGGGTATAGGTGAGAATTATTCCGGAAACAATATTGGCGATCGCGGAGGATGAACCCAGGGAAATTAATAAACCCAAAAAGATAGATATTCCTTGAAAGGCAGGGGTTTCAGCACCAGGAAGGTAAGGAAAAGCCACCGTAGCAGCAAAGGCCATAATAAGAAACTGAATCAATTTATAGGTTGGTTTAGCCCATTCCGGATAAAAACCTGGTAGGATAACTCGCTTTAGTTCTATTTCCATGGCGATAAACCGAAATATTTTCAGCGTATAGGAAGTAAAAATAATAATTAAGCCAAGAAAAATAAATTAGGTAAATAATCTAAAATACCTTGGCCAAGGGTATTAAAGGCCGTTTTGACATACCCAAACAAAATTCGGGCTAAACCTTGCGTCCATGGGAAAAAACTTAACACCAAGTTGACGTACAGGTAAATTAGACCAAAAACGATGGCAAACCGAATAGTTTTAATTATTTCCCCCATAGACTAGCTAATCTCGGTGGGGACAAAATTTCGGTATTAAATAAATTTAAACCTTTCTGGTTTTGTCCAGTCCAAACCTTCAATTTATGGTTAGTAAAATGGGTGCCGCGATTAACTAAAATAATGCCAAAAATAAAGATAATCGTGGCAATCACGCTATAGATCCCACCTTGAATAATATTTTGTAAACTGTAGGATTCCCTAAAATCTACCACCGCATTTTTAATCGCTTCAAGGTATAATCGCCCAAGTACCTGACGGGATTGGCCCGCTGCCACCGCATCCACATCGGCGATCGTGACTAAGGTCACCTCACCGGCCATAATATCCGTGGTTTGGGTCGCCTCATTGTTCACAATGGTGAGCTGATCGGGCTCAATCTCCATCGTCTTAGCAAAAGTAATTAGACGTTGGGAAATAACCTTGGCCCTAAACTCAGGGGAAAAAGAGGCAATTTTGGCTTGGATATAAAATAATTCCTGATCGCCTAAAACCACTGGTACCCCCTCGATCGCAATCGCCCCAGTGGTTTCAGGTTCAACGATCACCGTGGTGGGAGCCGACAAATTGCCCCCATCTTCCATTGGTTCTGGATTGTTTTGAGCGGGGGCAAAGGACTGAAGGGAAGTTAATAGCAGTAACGCGATCGCTAAGCTGAATAACCATCGACGACAGAACGTTTTTACGTGAGGTTGCATGGCTAGTTTAAATATCATCCCTGGGAAATAAAGAATATAAAAATTAGTGATCTTTTGCCCTCTATCCTAAGGTTACATTGCTATTTTTAAGTTACGCTTTCCCCTAAACCCCTTGACGTTTAAGGCATTAGTTACAACCATCAGACTTATTCCTTAAACGGCATACCCCTATTCATCAGGAAATCAAAAGCGATGAACTATAGCCCTAGGATGGGCGATCGCCACCACAATTTCATAAGCGCGGGAGCATGCACACTGTATAACTTAAAAAACTTAAAAGCAATTACATAAATTTTGAAGTTTTTTAAAATCTACTGAAATCCACTGAAATCCACAAAAAAACTCCTCTCTAGAAATCTAGAAAGGAATGAATCTATTGTTATGGATAAACCTGAAAAATATTTGGTGGTATTAATTGTAATATTTAATCAAATTTGGATTTTAATTTAGTTTGAGCAACGGCCAAAACGTTAACCAACACACCATTACTTAATCGCAGAGGAGCTGATCGTTACCCCTTGAAGAACATGGGGCGCAAATTTGAATTTTAATAGCACTAACAAAAATAGAAGGTTGATTGACCAATGAGCCATTGCAAAAGCCCAGACTAAACAAACCACCATTGTAGAGATGGCCAAAATTTGGCACATTTGGTTTGCAGTTCTAGTATAAAGAAACATACTAGCAACGGAGAAAGAGCAGAGAAGAAGCAGAAAGGTCATAATCGTCACCTGGGGGAGAGGGGGGCTAGAAGGCTGCAAGGGGGCTTGATGTAAGTTTCAACAAGTTTTAGTCGTTTGAAAGTGGTTAATGAATTTTTTGAATGTTTATCATTACTAACAATGTAATAGATTATTGGTCTGAATTTGTCTTAGCTTCACTTCTGCCTTGATATTGTCAAAAAAGTTAATTTAACTTCACTATTTTCGTAAAAATTATGTATCGTCGCTTACATAATCAATAAATATTGTCAAAAATTGTCAAAATTCCTTGGGAATTGAGACCCCAATCCCTACTTTCACCACTATCTTCCATCAAACAAAATTAATTAGGACTTATACACAAGCCCCCTAAATCCCACAAATTTGGGGGACTTACTTGAACGATTGTCCCCAAACATCATGGTTACCAGGACAGAATCGAAATTTTTGCGTAAGTCCTGACAAAATTAATAGGTAGTCCTATACAAGTAGGGATCAGGAAGATTAAACCCCTTGAGAATCAATTGTACTGGGTCTAAATATCCTTACAGCTTTAGCACTACCAATTAATAATCCATCGAATTCGATGCCGATCGCGCTGAGGAAACAGTGAGGTTTAGCCAAAAGTTCATACTTCGATCGCTCGCGGGGGAACTTTGGATGAAATTAAAAATAAAATTAATCCGTAAATTAATCCGTAAATTGATCCGTAAATTAATCTGTTTTCTGTATCGCGATATAAAGAAAGTAAGGATAATCCCGTTAGGCTTAAAAATCTTACGTTTTTAAAGTATTTCTAGCATTTTCGGCATTTCTAGCATCTTTAGACCTTAACGATTCACTGGCACTTGAACATCACGCCTTACCTTTCTTTCATGGCCCCCGCAAAATCAGCCTTTCCCATCTGAGAAATGGCCTATAGGTTGATGGCAATTATAACTAGAACAGTAATTTTCACCACTATCTATGGCGTGGTGCCTTGGGAAAACCTTAGGGTTTAAGGAAATTTAGCCAAACCGACCACTCACATACTGTTGAGTTGCTTCTTCTGCTGGGGATTGAAAGATCATTTCGGTTCTGTCGTATTCTACTAAATAACCAAACTTGTCGCCATCATCTGTGGCTTTCGCATTGAAAAACGCAGTCAGATCAGATACCCTAGATGCCTGTTGCATATTATGGGTAACAATAATGATGGTGTATTGTTCTTTTAATTCCTGAATCAATTCCTCTACCTTAAGGGTGGAAATGGGATCTAAGGCTGAGCAAGGTTCATCCATTAGG
>JAAUPO010000179.1 GCA_012033095.1 Synechococcaceae cyanobacterium RL_1_2
ACGTTCGGCTTCGAGGTAAATGGGTTCAACGTATAACAACGATTGGTCAATGGGAATTACCAATAGATTGCCTTGGATCACGCTAGAACCATCATTATCCCAAAGGGAAATTTGTTGGGAAATGATGGGGTCTTGATTGATGAGAGCCTCAATTTGGTCAGGCCCATACACAAGCTTTTGTTTGGGAAATTGGTATAACAGTAATTTACCGTAGCGATCGCCGTCCGATCGGCCCGCTAACCAAGCGATTAAGTTAGGGCGACTAATGGGGGTGTAGGGATGGAGAATAATGAATTCCTCGTCGTCCTCATTAGGGAATTTCATGATCAGGTAATAGGGATCAATGCTTTGGGTTTCATTGTTATAAATTTCCTGGGGGATCTCCCATTGGTCTTCCTTGTTATAAAACACTTGCACATCGGTCATGTGATAGGCCAATAGCCGCTCCGATTGCACCCCAAAAAATTCCTCTGGATAGCGCAGATGGCGTTGTAAAGTTTGTGGCATGGATGTTAGGGGCTTAAATAGAGTGGGAAAAACCTTTTGCCAGCTTTGAATAATCGGGTCTTGGGCATCCGCAATATAAAAATCCACATCGCCATTATAGGCATCAATAATAATTTTGACGGAGTTGCGCATGTAATTAAAGCCATGCTCCCCTCCATCGGAGTAGGGATAATGATCGGTGCTGGTGTAGGCATCTACCACCCAATAGAGATTGGTATTATTTCTGGGGTCGGCGGTGGTGACCACGAGGTAAGGGTTATGGTCATATCGTAAAAAGGGCGCGATCGCTTGGAGACGTTCCTTAATATTGCGTCGAAATAAAATTTTGGTATCGGGGGGTGATGTTGTTAGCAAATAGCATCCTCACATCTTTAAAATATTGACTCCATAACAGACGGCGAGGCCAAACCCCTAAGGTGGAGCCCCCCCGGCCATCGTAGGTGTTATATACATTAGTTTCCCCCCGGGGATAATCAAATTCCTCAATGGTGGAGGGGGTCATGACGTAAGTATTGGTCAACTCCCCATAGTAAATGCGAGGATTTTTAATATCGATCGCTTCTCTCACGGTGTCACTAACGGTTTCCAGGCTATCATCCCCCCTGGAACTAATATCCTGAACGTAATAGTAGGGCAATCCATTATCATCAACGTTATGTACCGGGCTCATGGTGAAGCCATAGCCATGGGTATAAACTAAATGCTCGTTCACCCAGGTTTGGGCCCGCTCCGGCACACTCGGATAATTTAATTCCCGCGCTGAAATAATAATTTGTCGTTCTTCTAAACCAGCTTTGGTTGTTTCATTGGTGAGGGGATTGCGGGAAAAATAATAGCGATCGACATCGGCATCGGGAAAACTGTAATAGAGCCGTAACTGTTGTAGTTGTCGGTTAGTACGAAGGATCGGCCGGCTATCCCAGAGGCGAATATTGTCCACGGTGAGGTAGTTATCTAGTAAATCCTGCCTGGTGAGTTTATCTTCTGGATCAAACACTTTCGTTTCGATGTTCTGTAACCCAAAACCTTTACGGGTATATTCAATGCTCCTGGCTAAATAGGGGCTTTCCTTATCGAGTTCATTGGGCTGCACATTTAACCTCTGTACCCCATAGGCGATCGCGATGGCCATGGTTAACAGCACCACATAACTAAAAATGAGTTTAACTTCGGTGGGTTGATGGTCGCGATCGAGTTCCCGGTGGGATGTGCCCCAAAGCCCCTGATAAAATAGCCAAATCCCAATCCCCGCCGTCACCATCATTAACAAGTTTTCCGCCGGAAGATTAATCCGCACATCGGTAAAGCCAGCCCCATAACTTACTACCCCTTGTTGGGAATAGAGAAGTTCATAACGGTTTAACCAATGGCTTAGGCTCAGGGCAAACATAAATAAACCGGCCATAATCCATAGGTGCCGGAGCTGGGCTAGGGAAAAGCCCGCAAATTTACCCTCAGATAAACTATTGTTGGCCAAAATGTAGGTAAAGGTAATCCCAATCAAACCGAAGAAACATAACCCTTCAAACCAAAAATCCATCAATTGCAATCCTGGTAGGGTAAAGACATAAAAGCCGATATCTTCCCCAAATAGGGGATCGCTTTCGAAGAATTTACTAGGATGGCTCCAGAGAAAAATACGCCCCCATTGGGCGGAGAGAATTGCTGTAAAAATTAGACTTTGCACGATCGCAAGACCCGTCATCAACCACACTGGCCGGGCCAAAAAGATGATGGTGGAGATCCCTAACCCGATCAAA
This sequence comes from Synechococcaceae cyanobacterium RL_1_2, assembly GCA_012033095.1. GTDB lineage: Bacteria > Cyanobacteriota > Cyanobacteriia > Cyanobacteriales > JAAUPO01 > JAAUPO01. The sequence continues at coordinate 2,268 of JAAUPO010000179.1, forward strand.
ATTGGCAATGGTGGAGCAATTCGGCGAGGTTCCCCTTGATAAAATCAAACTCAAACGGAGTCGGTAATGGGGGGTAGGGTGGTAACCTGGCGTAGGTCAAGTAACAAAATGCCGTAATGCATTAATCTCAACAACAGGATCAGAGCCAGGATGGTGACTAGGGGCAATAGGGTTTTGAGGCGTATGGGGGGGGAATAAATATCTTGAGGCTTGGCAATGGGGGAAAGGTAATGGGCCAGGCGTAGATTTCCCCATAAAACACCAGGGAAAAGGTAAAAACGATCCCCACGATCGTCATTTGTAACGATAGCCGTTCCCAAAAAATATCCCCATAGTTCAACTCATGGAACCAGGTATTTTCGGCAAATAATTTTGCCCCTAATTCCCATAGTAAATAGGCTCCCATCGCGATCGCAATGCCCACCATGGTTTTTTGGCTCCAACGGTTATCCATAAGCAGAGATGAAATGTTAGGTTTTAAATGGCAGATTTGGAATTTTAGGCGCTTAAAAGTTCAAAAGTTTAAAATTTCAGTGGGGAGGACGATCCGTAATAGACAAGGTAGGGTTTATAGAGAGCACAGATCGCGATCGGGGAAGGGCCATGGTTCAATAGGTACTGACATGATTGTCCATTATGACACCCCAATCAACTAACGTGGCCATGAGTTGCCGGTGGTTAGAGGCTGTTTATCAAGTTAACTGAATTTGCATTCTGCCCCCTAAACCCCCCAATTTTGGGGAACTTTTAATGATTTTTCCCTAACTACTAGGACAAAAGTTGCGCCAAAAAACTGTAAATTAGGTCTGGGAGCTTTAGAGGGTAAGGATTACGACCTATTTCGCTAGGGTTCTTATGGGGCAAAGGTTTAAGGTCTTTGTCCTGTAGTTAGGGGATGAATAGAACAGCAGCTTAGTTATTATTTTTTAACACGCCTAAATCGGATAATGCTCTAAATTAGTCTTGTTGAAATCCCCAATGTTGGTAAATTAGATGGCTAAATTATCTGTGTACTTGTCTGTGTACTTGAAGAGCTATCGTTTCCCCTTAGCCATGGCCTTCGGATTTCTCCCTTCAACGTTAACAGCCCAAATCCTCCCAGATAATACCCTAGGGTTAACCCCCTCCGTAGTTAATAACCATGGTTCTGAGTTTCTAATCGATGGTGGGGCGGCTAGGGGCAATAATTTATTCCATAGTTTTGAAGATTTTAATGTTAATGCAGGGGATGCCGTTTATTTCCTCAACCCCAGCACCATTGACAATATTTTTAGTCGGGTCACCGGCGATCGCTCCTCCTCCATCAACGGCACCCTCGGAGTAGATGGCCCCGCTAATTTATATCTGATTAATCCCCATGGCTTTCTATTTGGGGAGTCTGCCCAACTAGATCTAGAAGGCTCCTTTGCCGCTACCACCGCCGACGCGATCGCGTTTGATCGTTTTGCCTTTAGTGCGACGAACCCGACACCACCACCCCTATTAGATGTTGCTGTTCCCTTAGGTTTACAGTTTGGCTCTTCTAATATCGGTAAAATCAGTAACCTGGGTAATCTAACCCTTGCTGCTGACCAAGCTCTAGGGTTCTTTACCGATCGCATTGATGACGGAGGACAAATTACCGCCGGAGCAATTCAATTATTTGCCCTAGACCAGGTTAATCTATCTAGCTCTAAACTCTATGCTGCCGATAACCTCAGTATCCTAGCCGGTAATAAAGTTCAAGTTAGGGATAGTGAAAGCGATAATTTTCAAGCGATCGCAGGGGGCAATCTCCACATTCAAGGTAATGAATCCATTGATATTTTGGCCCTAAACCATCCCCAAATTCCCTTTCAAAGCGGAGGAAATTTAACTTTAGTCAGTGATGGCACTATTTCCGGAGATGCCCATTTCTCTAGTAAGGGAAATTTTTCGATCCTAGATTTATCCGGTAATCCAGGTACTTTTGTCAGCCTTTATGATCCCATTATCAGTTCAGAACGGGATGTCACGATCGGTGACTATACCGGGGCTTCCCTCAAAGTTGAATCCAAAGGCAATATCACCACGGGCAATATTGTCATTGCTAGTGCGGATACATCCCTTACGGCTAGCAACGATCCCGATGTACAAATTTTAAGAGAAAGTCCCTCTTTAATTTTGCGTGCTGGGGTGGATGAGTTGCTCCATCCGGTTACCCCTGACAACCCGAATCCCTCCTTTCCCAATATTCCCAGACCTACTTTTACTAGTTCCACAGACGTTTATACCAATGATTTTGAAGGGATAGTGGGTAATGAATGGTCTAATATCTCCACTGACCAAACACCCATCGGCGATCGGGGTTTTCTAGGTCAATTTACAAATAATGTGATAAATCTATCCCTCGATAATTTACCGGATCATCAACTAGCAACTGTTTCCTTTGATTTATTTATTCTTAAATCGTGGGACGGAAATGCTTCTGAAAGTTCCGATATTTGGGGTTTAAGTTTTGATGGTGGTTTTCCATTATTAGTTACTACCTTCAGTAACCAGGATCAGAGCTTTGGCCCAGGGGAAAAATTCCAATCTTTCCCGAACCAATTCAATCCATTTAGCCCAAATAACACAAATGAGCCAGCTTTTACTGGGGCAGGTGAAATTAACACTTTAGGATTTGTGTATAACTACAGAACAGTAGGTGAGCGTGTTAGTGATTCTGTTTATAATCTCACGTTTACTTTTCCCCATAACGATCAATCCCTAGGTCTTAATTTGTTGGGTTTGCAATTATCAGATGCTAGTGATGAAAGCTGGGGCCTGGATAATTTTAAAGTTAGTGTCCAAGAAGCTGTTACTTCTTCCGGTGATCCTTACCCCGCGATCGAGCTACCTTTACCAGCCATTACCACCACTAATCAAACTTCTTTAGGCAGTGTTAATAGCGGATTCATTTTAACGCTCGGTGGCCCTGTCATTATGGCAAGTCAAGATGACATTATCCTCAATGGCCCCATTAACACTTCTGGAGGAGATATTCAAATTAATACACCAAAGAATGTGTATGTAAATGCTTCAATGTCTAGCACAGGAGGGGATATATCAATTAAGACTGGAGAAAACATTTTTAATGGTACGAATCATCCAGTCGAAGTAAGTGGGCGATTAGATGGCGCAAGGGGAGGGGATATTACTTTTCACGCAGATGGGGATATTGATGGCAATTTCAAGATTATATCTGGGGGAGAATCCTCTTTCATCAGTGGTGGTAATATTGATTTAACTGAAAATGGAGAAATTAATTTCAGAGGAAAAGATTTAGGATTCCCCATTAATGTGATTGCAGCAGAAAATATTGTCATAGGCAAACTTGACTCCAGGGGCGCGGATATTAATTTAACAGCGGGCAATGACATTCGCACCATCGGTATCATCACTTCTACTAATTTTCAAGCCGGTGACTTTTAATGTTAATGCCCAAGGAAATTATTATGTCGATCGCGAGAGGATACGCACTGATGTTTATCGTCAAGGAGTTGGCGGTGATATTAATATCAACGTAA
>JAAUPO010000180.1 GCA_012033095.1 Synechococcaceae cyanobacterium RL_1_2
ATCATCATTTTGGGGGTGATCATAATCAATTTAGGTAAAGGGAATCAAGGGCATGGGCTAAATAACTAAATCTATTCCATGGGGAGCATCTCAATATTGCAGGAAAGAGTCAAAGAGCGCGATTGAGATAGGCACAACGAAGGGCTAACATGGCATTGATATTACAAGGCTCCCATTGAGCACCAGAGAGTTTAAGATGAGCACTGATTTGCTTGATGGCAGATTCAACAGCACTAGAGCCAATGGAACAGATTGGCTCCGCTTGATAGTAGGCATAATTGATAATGCGATGACGATGACGTTCAAAATATTGACGAAAGCAAGATAATCGTTCACCGGTACAGTCAGCCAATAGAGTCAGAGCCGTATCTACCTGTCCTTGCCATAACTCGGACTCGACTTGTGCCAGTCTTGTCCGCGAACCGCCAATTTTGTGCAAATTTTCCTTCCGGTGATACCAGTCAAGAATCTCTAAGCGAGTTTCTGGTGTTGCAATCGATTGAAAAATGACCAGATACCAGGGTGTCCATCCCCCAAGCAAGCCACAGGATTGACTAACGGTGGGGTATTCAACCATATTTGCAGAAGGTCATTGTCTCGGAAGGCTGCCCCCTATTGACCATTATCCAAGCACACTGCTTTATAGAACCCATTTGAGATCTTGATCTTGAACAATAAGGCTTTCAGGTGTATCGCTTTTAACGTTCAATGCACAGTAAGACTTGAGCCGAACAAACCTTAATCAAAATGAACCTGATCAGCAGGAAATCAATACAGTGCAATACAGTTCAAGCATTACAAATCTACCGATAGATACCAAATGGGTTCTATAGGACTTACGCACAAGCCCCATAAATCCCCCAATGATGGTGAACTTGCTTGAACGATTATCCCCAAATATCCTGGTTCCCAGGACAGAATCGAAATTTTTGCGTAGGTCCTGAGCTAGTTAATTTAAAATACAAAAATTATATGAAGTGTAGATCCAGCTTGGGCATTGTTCCTGGGGGTTCCAAGTCCAGTATCATCAAGAGCAAATCCCTTCACATTGGTATTTTTTTAGCAAAAGTTAGGGTGGAATGATTCAGACGATCGCAGCCACATTTTACAAAACAAAACACATTGCTATATACCTATGGGTAGCGAAATAACTTCCATTTTCCCAAATTTAAGCCCAAATTAAGATAGATGAGTTACCAAAGAGTCCTGCTAAAGTTGAGTGGGGAAGCCCTGATGGGGGATTTAGGCTACGGAATTGATCCCAAAGTCGTATCGGATATTGCCCATGAAATTAAACAAGTAATCGGTGCTGGAGTACAGATCGCGATGTGGTGGGAGGCGGAAATATCTTTCGAGGGGTTAAAGCTTCCTCTGCGGGTATGGAAAGGGCCACCGCCGATTATGTCGGCATGATTGCCACCGTCATGAATGCCATCACCCTTCAAGATGCCCTAGAACAAATCGAAATTCCCACCAGGGTTCAAACCGCAATCTCAATGCAGGAAATCGCTGAACCCTACATTCGGCGCAGGGCCATCCGTCACCTCGAAAAAGGTCGGGTGGTTATTTTTGGAGCGGGTTCCGGTAACCCATTTTTTACCACCGATACCACCGCTGCCTTAAGGGCTGCAGAAATTGATGCCCAAATTATTTTCAAAGCAACGAAGGTAGATGGGGTGTACGATAGTGACCCGATGGTTAATCCCAATGCTCACCGCTACGAAACCTTGACCTATAACCATGTTTTAGCCGAAGATCTCAAAGTGATGGATGGAACGGCCATTGCCCTATGCCGAGAAAATAAAATTCCGATTTCGGTATTTAATCTTTCTGTAAAAGGTAATATTGTCCGTGCCCTTCAAGGGGAAACCATCGGCACCATTGTTGGAGAAAACTATGCAATTAGATGAAACTAAAGCCCAAATGGAGAAAACCATTGAGGCTACCAAAAGATCTTTTAATTCAGTACGTACTGGTCGGGCGAATGCGGCCCTATTAGATCGGATTACTGTGGAGTATTACGGTACAGAAACCCCCATTAAGTCCCTTGCCAACATTAGCACCCCCGATGCCAGCACGATCGCGATTCAACCCTTTGATATGGGTAGTTTAGGGGATATTGAAAAAGCGATCTCCCTTTCGGATATTGGTCTTACCCCTTCTAATGACGGAAAAATCATCCGTTTAAACATCCCCGCTTTAACTAAAGAGCGACGGAAAGAACTAGTAAAAACCGTTGCAAAATTAGCAGAAGAAGGAAAAGTAGCCTTACGCAATATTCGTCGGGACGCGATCGATAAAGCTAAGAAAGAGGAAAAAAATGGGAACATCTCCGAAGATGATCTCCGGGCAACCCAAGATGAAATCCAAACTTTAACCGATAACTTCAGCAAAAAAATTGATGAACTGTTAAAAATTAAAGAAGAGGAAATTACCACGATCTAATTTTTTTAGTGATGTTTGATGCTTGTTTATTTCTAAATTTTTTATCAATTTTTTTATTTTGATTATGTAACTAATTATTTAACTATCTACCTTGAATGGTTTAACCATTAACCACTGACCCGAATAAATCATTAATAAATTACTTCTAAAATTAATTTCCTAACCGAAGCATTAAGGCTTATTTAACCCAGATGAAAACCGTTTCCATTAGGGTTGAGATTAAGTCTGGGCGAGTACTTTTATGATTCACTTTAACTTTAGCTTTAAACCTAAAGTTTGATAATGCCATCAAGCAATCAATAATAAATTGGATCATTACAACGGTATTTTTCTAACAAAAAACATTAGCATTGTTCAAAAATAATAACTAAATAATAATCTTTAACAACATTAATTATCTGAATTCATAAGGCTTTGACAAAAGTTAAATTAAATCAAATCAAATTAACCAAGGCCTTTTTTTATCCCTCAACCTATCTTGACTGCTAAATTACTGATTAAGGAATAAGAATTTAATAACATCTAAAACTTAAATATCGATGGGTTACGCTCCCTTGAAGGATACCCTACAAATTTCTAAGTTATTTAATTCACGATCCTAAGCTGTTCCCCCTTTTCTTTTGCACCATCGCTTTATGAAAGATCAACTTCAAGACCATATTACGGCCGTTAAAAATTTAGCGTTAGAGCAATCCGATGATCTACTTGGCTTATTGAATATCCTACGAAAATTAGAATCTCTCCATCGAGAAATTAGGGAAGATCTTTTGAGGTGGCTCTACCTAATAACCGCCATGATTTATACGATATTCTCAAAGAAATAGAAGAGGGGGGAGGTTGGCCCTACATTAAAAGAATGCGTATTTTGGAGTTACTAAGAAATATTGATGAGTTACGACAAGCGGAAGAAGATCAATTTTCCGATACTAAAGAAGTTTAGTCCTGGGTTTAGGGATGGGGCTAAGATCCTGACCTAAATCTGAAAATTAATGGTTATAGCCGTAGTCACAATGATTACTAAGATTACTAGAGGATTACTAGAGGATTACTAAGGGTCAATTATTATTGACCTCTATCGGATCAGGCTTTGTTGCTTAGGGTTATGTCCTAACTTTTTCGGCTATGACCATACTATCAACTATATTGTTTTTCTTGGTTAAAAACAGATGTCCTTTATTTTGGGAGTGTTTATTAATTTACAACACGTCTAGTTGTCCATCATCTTTTAAGTAGATAGAACGATCGCCGGGGGTTTCATAATGGGGATAGATTTCTAACAATAATTGACGATCGCTGGTTTGAATTGGCCGAAAGGATAAAGGCACTTCCGTTTCATCCCAAATAACTAAGGACATATTAAAATCAGCGGTACTACCCCATAAAAAAGGATATTCTTCCCCTGGATTAATGATCATCGGGTCACCACCTTGGATATATTCCAGTCGAATTAAGCCCGCAGTATAGTTAACCACTTTGACATTCACAAAATCCCCTGGGGTAAATTGAATCCGGCGATTGAAGCAACTAGTTTGTGCCACGCAGGTACCTATGGCAGCGTGGCCTGGCCCTGGGTCTAATCCGAAACCTATTAGCAAACACCCTAAAACAATGGTTGTGGTTTTAATATTCATAGTGGATATCCTGAACAACTATCCTAAACAACTAATTTACACGAATTCACGAATTGGTAATTAGAGCTATTCTAAATGGATTTTACCATTGGGGAATTGAACAGTTATAGCTGTAGTCAATCTAATCGCAACAGCTTAATCATGGTTGAAACGTCACCCCATAAACTTTTTTAAGCCCTAACAATGTCCTGATCTAGATGGCTATGGCTATAACGAATAACTAACCCCTATCCGCTGGAGAACTTCTAACTATTCACCAACCGCGAAGACTTTAGAGAAGAAGGTCGATTCACCATTACTTGATAAAGCTGTTCTACGCGATCGATATTGTTGGTCAGGGTGTATCGCTCCAAGACCCTAGCCCTAGCCCGTTCCCCCAAAGACTGCCTTAAACCTTGATCCCGTTCTAGTTGAGGCAATAGTTGTTGTAATTGAAAAGTTACTTGATTCGTTTCCAGGACAATCCCCGCCCCTTGGTTGAGTACCTCTCCGTCGGCCCCCGCATCGGTGGCTAAACACGCCACTCCGCAGGCCATGGCTTCTAATAATGCTAACGACAACCCTTCCACTAGGGAAGGTAAGATAAACACATCCGCAGATCGCAGCACATTAATCCGAATATATTCCTCCTTAATAAATCCTAACCAAATCACCCCATCCGCCGCCCCATAATCCTTTTGCAATAGTTCCGCCATCGGGCCATCCCCCATAATCACAAGCTTACTAGAGGGTTTCAGCTGAGAACGTTTCCAGGCTTTGAGGAGGGCATCCACATTTTTTTCCCCGGCGATGCGGCCTTGGTATAAATAAATCTGTTCGGCGTTGAGCTGGGTCTTAAAGGTAGAAAACCCAGGGCTATACTTATAGCTATCTACCCCATTGGGAATAATGGCAATTTTGTGTTTAGGTACCCCTAACTTATGCAAAAGCTCTTGCTGTAATTGGGAAAACACAATCACGCGATCGTAGTGAGCTAAAAATGGCGCATAGAACTGATAAGTCCCGAATTGCAGCAGGGAAGTAAAATTGCGTAGTTTATGGTCAAAGGCTGGGTGGAACGTTGCCACTAACGGTAACTTTAGCTCTTGACATAGTTGGGGTAGAGCAAAATCCAGAGGGGAAAGAGTAAGGGACGCATGGACAACATCGGGGGACAGACGCTCCAAAGACTGCTTGAGTTGTTTGTAAGCAGTTAATTTAGGGAGAGTGTAGATTTGATGTTTGTAATGATAAGGTAAACCAAATTCCTCCTCAGATTGGCCTTGGCTACCTCTGTGGTTATAGGATGGGGATGGAGCCTGGTGAAAATGAATGAAACTGACACGATGGCCCCGTTGTTTCAAGCTTTGGGTGATTTCTCGACTATAGGTCACGTTGCCGCAGAAAGGCGACTTTTTCCCTAACCAAGCGATATGCATCCAGTTTGTTCTCTATGAGTAAATATGGCTAAATATGAAAACTATCTTAAAGGTAAGTAACAATTTATCAAATTTTTATAAGTTATTTATCCTCGATTAACGTTAGCCTAATCCAGCGAAACTTGGCATGGCCGATGGCCACAGCAGAAGAACTAGGGCTTAGAGCTGATTTATAAAGCCCCCTGCCCCCAATGCTGGGGGAGAAATTCCTTAACAATCATTAAAAGTCCCCCAACTTTGGGGGATTTAGGGGGCAACATGCAAATTAGTGAAGGCTTATAAAGCCCCC
>JAAUPO010000181.1 GCA_012033095.1 Synechococcaceae cyanobacterium RL_1_2
CTTTATTTCAAAATGCCCTCGTCATGCAACACAAGGGCTATACCGAATGAGCGATCGTTAATTAAATAACTTAGAAATTTGTAGAGTATCCTTCAAGGGAGCGTAACCCATCGATATTTAAGTTTTAGATGTTATTAAATTCTTATTCCTAAGCGATCGTCATCGGATTGCCAAGATTAAACTTCAGATGTTCCTAGGATTAAAATCCCCCTAAATGTAGAGATTTAGGGGGATCAAGTTTAACCTTACCTTGGACTTGATGGCCTAAAGAGCCTGGGCGATCGTTAAGTCTTCGAGTTTATAGCGTTCGGCTTCTTTAATCGCTAATAATTCCGGTACGGTCACAAATTCATAACCGTCTTGTTTGAGAGCTTCGATGATATAGGGTAAAGCCACTAGGGTGGGCCAGCGATCGCTCCCCCATCATGGAGTAACACGATCCCGCCAGGTTTAGCTTGGGCTAAGGTTTTTTCACAATGGCATCGGGGGAAGATTGATTATAATCATTGGGATCGGCTGACCATTGCACCACCGTCTTATCCTGTTGGCGAGCATAATCCGCTAGACCGTTGGTTAAGGCCCCTCCGGGCGGACGGAATAGTTCTGTTCTTACCCCGGTGGTTTCATAGATCAATGCATTGGTGCGATCGATCTGGGCTGAGGCAGTGGTGGGATTATGGTAGTGGTAGGGATGATTCCAGGAGTGATTCCCGATCGCGTGGCCAGCTTTAGAAATTTTTTTCAGGTCAGCGGGGTAGCGTTGTACATTTTGGCCTAAGACAAAAAAGGTTCCTTTGATATCATATTTCTGTAAGACATAGAGGACATGGTTGGTAATTTCTGGCCAAGGGCCATCATCAAAGGTCAAGGCGATTAATTTGCGATCGGAGTTGAGGGCAACTTTATTCACAATTTCCCCCCTAAAAGTGACGGGGGTTTTACCTAACTTAGCAATGCGTTCTTCTTCTGCCGATTTAGTGGCCAACGCAACTAGTTGTTCGTCTAAATTTCCTTGCTCTAAAACAGGGGAAGGATTCTGACTGAAAACAGATAGCTTGGCATTGTCGTAGGCAGATGCTTCTTTGGTAAGGGTTGAGCTTTTTTGCTCCTCCACGGGCATTAGAATACCAACTAAAAAGCTAACGCTAGCAGCGAATACGGGCGCGAGGTGCAGAAAACGGCCTCCTCTAATTTTTTGGTTTTTCATCACCTAAATATTGTCCACTCAACAGAAAAAAATCTTACTTATTTTTACCGAAAAATATGTTAAAAAACTATTTTTTTACAAGAAAGTCAACAATTATATATTTTTTTAATTATTTTTAATTAATAGCGACTAAAAATCAGAATCATCGCGATCGATGTCAATTCGCTGCAATCGATTAGCCTCCAAGGTAGATTAATTTGGAGTGATTTTTTATTTTCTCCCATGTTTATTAAAAATATTGATTGTGGAGTTTCGTCATCATAATTAGCCTTCAAGCATAAAAATCAAATAATTGGTAGTAATAGGAGAGTAGAAAATATCGATATAGCAAATTTACTTATGCTATGAGTACACGAAAATCTTTGGACATTAAAAGATAACAGTAAGGATCGTGAATTAAATAACTTAGAAATTTGTAGGGCATCTTTCAAGGGAGCTTAACCCATCGATATTTAAGTTTTAGATGTTATTAAATTCTTATTCCTAAAAAGATATGGGATTTAAGCTGTTATCTATAATTATGAAAAATCATGAAACTCTTTATTCTGTTGCACACGCCCAATGGGAGTGTGACAATTTAAGAAAGTCTAATCAATTATTGATCTCTTAACTTCGTCACCACAGTCAGGATAGTTTTAGCTTTTTAGCTGGTAATACTAATTTTATAAAATAGGACAGACAATAAAATTGTGAAATCTTTGCTATATAGTCTTTTCACAAATTCATAGGATGCCTATTCAAGCCAATTTGGTATAACCAAGGAATCAAAATTTCCAAAATTTCCAAAATTTCAAATTCCTGACTAGGATTTAGATCCTCCAGGCACTGATGGTATAGCTATGGTTATATAGCAATCCTAGATAGCTTGTGGCAATTGAGCACATTGAAAGCCAAGTCTAGTAATGATCTTCATGTTATGACCTAGTTAGGACTGATATATAGCTATAAATATCAGGATAGTTCTAAGGGTTAACAAGTTTATGTAGTCAGGTTTTAACTATGATTAATCTGTTGCGATTATCATTAACCCCCGCACAATAAGGATTTGTTGCGCGATCGCGTCTTAACTTCTGGGGCTACGGCGATAGTGGGGATCACTTAAAATTAAAAAAAGTCATAGTGATCTAAACCTTCTTTGATGCCTGCGGCGTAATGACCTTGGGCAAAGAAAATATTTTTTAAACCCTTAAGCTTATCCAAGTCATGGTGATGATTACCCACCACAATGCCTAACATTTCTCCCCGTAACATATCTTCATCATTACCGGAGTCCCCCGATACGGCAATTTTCCGTAGGGGAATGCTCCATTTATAACCCAGATAACGGATTGCCTTGCCCTTAGAAGCACGAAACGGAATTACATCTAAAAATAGGCTCCTAGAATAGATAAGACTATAACGAATTTTGCGCTCCGCTAAGACTTGATGGATTTTTGCGATCTGTTCTGGGGTTCCATCCTCTAAAAAGTAGCTAATCTTAAATGGTTTTTCAGGATCTTTATCCTGGGGGGTTAAAAAATCTAAGGTTGCCATGGCTTTTTTAATTTGGCGTGGTTTCCATTGCTTAGAAATATGGGCACTCCAGCCTTTTTCTGGTTGAATATTTTCGCCGTAATAAATTTCTGTCCCCACCGAAGAAATAATAATATCGGGATGGGGAAATCCTTTTTCTTTAATGACATCCTGCACCATGGATAACGGCCGGCCCGTTGCCACCCCAAAGCCTAAATGATCCCGGTTAGCCTTGATCAATTCAGATAGTTTTTCTAGGGCTTTATCATCCCCAATCAACGTATCGTCAATATCAGTAATAAATAGCCGATCGATCTGGGCTAGACGGGAAGAAGAAATAGCCGGGGCAGCTTCAATTTTTGCTTTGACAGGTACTTGGTCAAGTTGCTCCAGATATTTTGAACAATGGGCTTGCCAGAGATAATGTTTTTCCACCCCTTCAATTCCTTTTTTAGAGCATTGTCTCCACTTTTCGCGATCGACAAGTAACTCCTTCAGTTTATCCACCATGTCTTTTTGGTTATAAACATCAATCAAAGAACCATTCTGACAATTTTTGATAATATCCCTCGGGCCCCCGTCATCGGTAGCCACGATCGGTAAACCACAAGAAGCGGCCTCAATCAAAGTCAGACCAAAGGGTTCAGTAAAAGCAGGATTAATAAATACCCCCCGGATTTAGCCGCCAATCGGTATAAAGTCGGCACCTCAAACCCACATCCGCTTTTTCGGAATAGCTAAATTACCATATAAATCGAACTTATCCATTAACAATAATAGCTCCGTCAACACATCCCGTTCATTCTCATCCAGCAAATTAATATCTTTACGAATGCCCACAAACACGGCTAAATTAGCCATAGCTTGCAGTTCCTTATCACTACCATAGGCATTCATTAAGCCAGAAACATTTTTACGCCGAGCAGGACGGGATAGGGCCAAAATTAGGGGCTTATCAGGGTTAGAGAGAAAACGCTTTAACTCCTGCTGCACGTAAAACTCTGCTTCATTAAATGCGGGTACATCCGACACTTCGGTGGGTTCTTGGTAAAAAGGAAAGAAGCGATAGTTTTCAATGCCAGGGGGAACCACCGCAAAATTTCCCCCAGAGAAATTATCGTACATGCCATATTGCTGCTCCACCTCCTGATTAGTACTCGTAATAATCAGATCAGCTTTCGCAATAATGGACTCCTCCACTTGAATACGATGATCAATATTAAATTGACGGTTTATTTCCTCATTGCTCATGCCCCCACTACTTAAACGTTCTTTTTTAGGTCTTCCTAGAGAATGGCCCGTAAACACAAAGGGAACATTAAGTAAGGTCGCTAACTCTTTCGCCACATAGCCCCCATCCGCATAGTGACCATGGACGAAGTTAGGCACATCCTCTTCTTGTTTGATAAATTTAACGGTTTTATCTACAAATTCAAACAAATGGGGCCACAATAACTCCTTCCGAATATATTTGGCTCCACCGCATTGAATCCTAACGATGCGAACTTTATCCGAGATCACTTCAATCTCATGGCCATAATCGGGGGAATATTCTTTGCCCTGGATTTTACGGGTAAATAAATCTACTTTCCTAATCCCTGGTTCTTTGCCTAGGGCCCGGGCTAATTCGACTACATACTTAATTTGGCCGCCGGTATCAGCATTACGACCCATTTCCCAATCATTGCTCCGAACTAAACCGTGAATGCTAAATAATTGAATATATAAACCTTGATTGTTCATCGTGATTTGTATGATTTGGTAATGGTAAAAAAGCTAGGGCTAGACTATAAAAATTAGGCTGTCAATTTAAGATATAAACTTGGGCTATAAATTTATAGTTTCGCAAATGTAATTAAAGGTAATTATTGGGGTTTCTTGTGGTTTCAATAGAACTTTGAAATAGGATGGCTATTGAAAATGTAGTGTTATGGGCTTATTTTCATTGGTATATTTCAAAATAATAAAAATAATAATTTGTAACTTTAAGAATTGATTGACTTGTTTGGTTGAAGCTATCACAATTCTAAATAGATTGTGGAAATTGAGTACATTGAAAACTAAGTTTAGTAAGGATCTTCATGTTATGACCTAGTTAAAACTGCTATATATTATTCATCTTTAATCTCATTATGGCTTTATTTTAGTGTTAACATTAAGCCCGTTTAACAGAACCATAAATTTTAATATGCTAATTAATGTGCTAAATTTTCTGATTTTTTGAACTTTACTAAAAATAATGCAATAATGCTTAATTTATGGATATATGATTTAAGTTTGACTGAAATTTGACTTAAACTATCCTAAAATATAATTATTTTAAATAAACATCTCAAGAAAGATCTAGAAAAGGTCTAAACAAGTGATAATGCTTGATAGTTAATTAGCCATGTTTACCTTATTAAAAATAATTAAAAATTTAGCGACAACAGTTATTGCCCAAGCATATCTAACAAAAAACCTCAACCAAAATTATTTTTGATCTTTAAAATTTTACACAAGTTAAAGTTAATACCATACAGAATCTTTTAACAAGATTATAGCAGTCCTAACTAGGTCATAACATGAAGATCCTTACTAGACTTGTATTTCAATGTACTCAATTTCCACAAGCTATTTAGGATTGCTATATAACATACAATTAATGCATTTAAAAATAGAATTTATTTACATTAAACCCAATTCATTAGTTTGAATTAATTAATTTGATCACTTTTGATCGTTAAAGAATATTGGTTTATACGGAGACTTGTGATGGATATGGCGAATTTTGAATGTCAGATAAATTTAATTAATTTAACCATGAATAAGTTCAATAAGTTGAATTTTGAATGTCAGATAAATTTAATTAATTTAACCATGAATAAGTTCAATAAGTTGAATCTTTAAGTGCAGTACAGCCTAGGAATAACAGACATGGTTGGTAATGTTGAATGGTGTTCAATTTGATTGTAATTATAGATAAAAACCTAGAATGAGGCAAATTTAAAAATTTCACAAGACTCTAATTGAATTTCAATTCGAATCACTTGAAATGCTTTGAGAATAGGGATGTTACACCA
>JAAUPO010000182.1 GCA_012033095.1 Synechococcaceae cyanobacterium RL_1_2
GCTCAAACCAGAAGGGAATATGAGATCCCAGGTAATTTTAGACGGCAAAATAGCAGGAACCACCACCGCGATCGATTACTATCGAGATTATTTTGACTTGGGGTGGAAAAGCATTACCCAAAGCCTCGATCGCTTAGGAGAAAACTATGATTGGATTGTGGCTGAAGGAGCAGGAAGTCCGGCGGAAATCAACCTCAAACACCGCGATATCACTAATATGCGGGTGGCAAGCTATTTACAAGCGAAAACAATTCTAGTCGTTGATATTAATCCTGGTGGTTCCTTTGCCCATGTGGTCGGAACATTGCAGTTATTGGAGCCAGAAGAACGATATTTAATTAAGGGGATTATTTTTAATAAATTTAGGGGGCAAAATCCTTACTCAATGCGGGGATTGAATGGTTAGAGGATTATACAGGGATTCCCGTTTTGGGAGTAATTCCCTACGATGAGGGGTATTTTCCGGCGGAGGATTCCTTAAATATCCTAGCCAGATCCTCCCGTAAACCCCAAAAAGACCTCACGATCGGCGTAATTCGATTACCGAAAATAGCTAACTTCACCGATTTTGAACCTTTAGCCTCTGAGCCAACGGTGGAGCTTAAATATCTGAATTTAAACGCCCGGTTGGATCACCTTGATGCCCTGATTATTCCTGGTTCAAAAACCACCATTAATGATTTACAAGCCTTAAACCAGAGTGGCATGGCCCAACGGATTAAAGATTATGCCGCCAGTGGCGGAGTGGTCATGGGAGTCTGTGGAGGATGGCAGATGATGGGCCAGAAGATCGTGGATGCCCAACGTCAAGAAGGAGGTTTAGATAGTTATCCAGGTTTGGGTTTATTTCCTTTAATGACGGATTTTAAGCAAGCCAAAGTGACCCAACAACGGGAAGTATCAACGATCGCGTTAATGGAGGGGTTAACAATTAAAGGGTATGAAATCCATCAAGGGATATCGTCCCTAGGGGAGCCCAAGCAATTTACGAATTTATTTAATGACGATCAATTAGGGATTGTGGATCAGGGCCAATGTCTTTGGGGCACCTATCTCCACGGTTTATTTGATAGTGGCCCTTGGCGTCGCTCTTGGCTTAATTTATTGCGGGTTAAACGGGGTCTAGGGACATTACCGACCGGTATCCCCAACTACTCGGAACAAAGGGAAGAAATTATTGACGCGATCGCTGATTTAGTAGAGGCAAATGTAGATTTAACCACCATTGTAGAATTGGCAAACTAAAGTAAGTCAGGACTTACGCACCAAGTCCCCGAAATTGGGGATTTAGGGGGCTTGCTTGAAAGATTGTCCCCAAACATCATGGTTCCCAGGACAAAATCAAAATTTTTGCGTAAGTCCCGTAAGTATTAGACATTAGATATTATGGCCTGTCATCATTTAAACCTGAAACTCTTCTTAGCTAAGGATTTCAGTTTAAAACTATACGTTCTCAACCTGGCTCAAAAAGTATATAGCAATCCCAAATAGCTTGTGGCAATTGAGTACATTGAAAGCCAAGTCTAGTAAGGATCTTCATGTTATGCCCTAGTTTAGGACTGCTATAGTTTTAATGCTAATTGATCACACTCCCTAGATATTAGACATTAAAAAACTTCTAATCCAGGGCTAATTAATTTTTTTTGCGACGACGTTTTGCGTTTTTTTAGGGAATTTTTTTTTTATATTAGACACAATCCAGTCCGACCCATAATGGCTCATCGAACCAAGTTCTAAGCCAACGAATGTTGCCACGACCATGGGCCAATAATGGGCGGTGATGCCATCTAGAATTTTGATTAAAAACTGTTGCCAATTCCACGCAAAACCCCACAGGACTTGGGCGATCGCGACAACTACAACACTAAATAATCCTAACCATAGGCCTAGGTATAAAACCCTGAGCACCGTACCGATCATAAAACCATGGGAAAGTACGGAACGATGGCTCATCAGTTGACGATAGGGTAACCATAGCCACCGTAGATAACCCCACCGTTTAAATTGAACGGAATAAATATCTAAATCTGGGCCAAACATTAACCCACTAAAGAGATAGCCCCCCGCCACTACTAGGGTTAATTCCCCATTAAGGGTAGTCCCGTAACTAAGGCCCACAACCCAGGGTAAGCCCCAAAGAGTAATGCGATCGTGGGTAGCTCCGGAGGGCATAGACAATAAGTACAGCAAGCTTGGTGAATTAACTACCCTAGGGTAACAGCATTAACGAAGGTTGGTAAGGGCGGATTCACAACGGATTCACAAACCACTAAAAAAACCCCATTACTTGATTTGGTAATTGGAGTTTCTTTGAGGTACGGAGAAGGAGGGATTCGAACCCTCGTTAGAGTTACCCCTAAACAGCATTTCCAGTGCTGCGCCTTCAACCGCTCGGCCACTTCTCCTCGAATTAGCACTGGCAGTTATCTATTATACTTGAGGAGATCATTTTGTAAAGCTTTATTTTTCAAGACGGTTTTTCCTATGCCTAAATCCCACAAAGTTACCATCCATAACCGCCAAAAGAATACGAGCCATACGATCGAAGTTCCAGAAGATCGGTATATCTTACATAACTCAGAGCATCAAGGATTAGAGTTACCTTTTTCCTGCCGGAACGGAGCCTGTACCACCTGTGCCGTTAGGGTCAAATCTGGGGAAATTTATCAGCCTGAGGCCATGGGTTTATCCCCTGCCTTAAGGGAACAGGGTTATGCTTTGTTGTGTGTAAGTTATGCGCGATCGGACTTAGAAGTGGAAACCCAGGATGAAGATGAGGTGTATGACTTACAGTTTGGCCAATATTTTGGCAAAGGTCGCACTATTTTAGGGATTCCCATCGATGATGACTAGGATGGCGATCGCGTCGCTTTAAGGCGTTGGTTAATTTAGGGATAAATTTTAAAATATTAAAAATGTTAAACATGTTAAAAATGGATCGGTTTTAAAAATTTCACCAAATATGCTTGTTTAAAAACTTTCACCTAAACTTTCGTCTTTTATTTCAGCGATCGAGACCCTTTAAGGGGCTGTTTATAAAGTCAATTGAATTGGCCTTTTGCCCTTTAAATCCTCCAAATTTGGGGACTTGCTTGAACGATTATCCCAAAATAGCCCCAAACATCATGGTTCCCAGGACAGAATCGAAATGTTTGCGTAAGTCCTATATTAATCATTTAACCTAGGTCGGACTTATCCCTTAATCGTCTTACGATCGTCAGTTGTTCGTTGAAGTTAATTTAAAGAAGTTAATTTAAAGAAGTTAATTTAAAACCGTGGAATCATAAAATTGGGCAATGGTTTCTAAGGGGAGGATATGTCCTTAAAAAGCTTGCTCAGATAGGGTTTTGCCGCTACTTTTATCAAAAATCGGTTCAACGCTTGTTTAACAATGCTTTCCAGGCTGTATCCTCCTCTAACACTCCAGTCCCTAAAATTGGTAGTCCTATACAAGTAAGGATCAGGAAGATTAAACCCCTTGATAATCAATTATCCTGGGTCTAAATATCCTTACAGCTTTAGCACTACCCTCGTTAGTTGTTCGTTGAAGGCAATTTAAAACCGTGGAATCATAAAATTTTATGCCACTGGATAAATGATGGCTGTTTGATTCTGTACTTAGGGATAAACTCCATTTACACTACAGCTATTTACCCCTTAGTCGCGATCGCCGTTAACTCCATGAAATTCGATCTACTCAATGCAATTTCTTTCTTCGGTATTTTTGCGCTCTGTTTGATTGCATGGATTGGTTCTGAAAACCGTAAAGCAGTTTCCGCTAAAGTCATTATCGTTGGTTTGTTATTACAAATGGCGGTGGGCTGGCTAGTATTCGTGTTTCCCATTACCCAAAAACTGGTGGTTTTCCTCAATTACTTTTTAAATGGTTTTATTGAGTCCGCCGAAGCTGGTACAAGATTTTTATTTGGGGATTTAATTGTCCCTAACCCAGCCACGATCGCGCAGGCAAGCCTTGGCCCCGCAGCGACTTGGATCGTTAAAGCTTTAGGCCAACCCTATTTTGCGTTACCAGGGGACGCTTTAGGGGTAAATAATCTCAACATTGGTTATATTTTTGGCTTAAGGGCTTTACCGTTGGTGATCTTTTTTTCGGCGTTGATGGCATTGCTGTACCGCTTAGGTTTGATTCAACCGATCATTCGATTTTGCGGTGATCTTTCGCCACACCATGGGTATTAGTGGGGCCGAAGCCCTAGCTGGGGCAACTAATATTTTTGTTGGCATTGAATCCGCGATCGCGATCAAACCCTTCTTAGCCAAAATGACCCGCAGTGAAATTTGCACGGTGCTAACGGCCTGTTTTGGCTCGATCGCTTCCACCGTATTAGCCGTGTATGCTGGCTTTTTATTGCCCGTGTTTCCCAATATTACGGGCCACCTGGTCACCGCCTCCGTGATTAGTATCCCCGCCTGTATTGTCACATCCAAAATTTTAGTCCCAGAGACCGGCCAACCCCTCACCCTAGGCCAAGTCCCCCAGGAAGAAGAACCAGATCAACCATCCTTAAGCTATATGGATAGCCTCATTCAAGGGGCTTTAGATGGGGTAAAAATGGCGGTTAGCATCGGGGCTGTGGTGATTGCGATCGTGGGCTTGGTGGCATTACTCAATCAAGGCTTTACCAGCTTAGGCCAATTACAGACGAGTAAATATACAGCGGTGATGGCGATCGGGCGACTATTTAGCTACATGACGTTGGATAATATTTGCGGAGTTATCTTTTTCCCCCTTACCCTCCTGACTGGTGTTTCCTTAGATCTATCAGAAGTCTGGACTGCCTCGGTGCTCATCGGTAAACGCATTTTACAAACAGAAATTCCAGCCTATTTAGACCTATCTTCCCTCGCGGCATCGGGTCAAATCAGCGATCGGGCCTTACTTATAGTTAGTTATGTACTGTGCGGATTTACCCATTTACCCTCCTATGGCATTTTTGTGGGGGGCATGGGGAGTTTAGCCCCTAGCCGTCGCCAGGATATAACGGCCCTGGGTTGGATTGCACTGTGGGGGGCAACCCTCGCCACCTTGATGACCGGATGTATTGCTGGAGTATTTTTTATGGGCAATGGCAGCGTTTTGTTAGGCAAATAAACCATAGGCCAACTAGCCGCAAAGAGCTAAAACCATTTGATCATAAGCTTCTTCCCAAAGTTGTTGGGGTAACCCCTTGCCAACAATCACCATAATTTCGTATTACCATAGTAATTACTATCAATTACTAGTCTTTAGTAATTAATAGTCTTTCTTTTCGATTGTTCCTAGTTCCTACGCTGATGAAACCAGGCCAAATTATCTATATTGCCCATAATGGCCATCGTCTCTACTGTGAGTTAATTCAAGTTATTGAACATAAGCAATCTGCATGGTTGAGACCCTTGATCTTGTCAGACCAACGCGATCGCGATGAACCGCCCCTATTTGATGTTAGAAATACCAGTGATTTAATTTGTCAACTTAGTTGGTTAGAACTGGCCCTTGATTTGGATATGTTGCCTTTGTTCTCCGTACTAGGGAAAAACCTCTATCCCTGGGAGTACGACGCGATCGCGAAACAGGAATTAAGAACATTTATCCAAAGCCTCTTTCGTCATAAATCCCAGGACGAGGTACAACCCTAAGTCAATTTAGCAAGCATAATCATAATGAATATAGGGCAAGCGCATACTAATTTTCAACTCAACGAAAGAATAATAGTTTCAGTGATTTTTTAAAATTTTTATTCTCAATAAAAGCTTGTTTAACTTTGCTTAG
>JAAUPO010000183.1 GCA_012033095.1 Synechococcaceae cyanobacterium RL_1_2
TCCCGCCAATCAACCCCTTTAAAGGATTGGCCGGCCAAAACAATTTCGCCATATCTTTGGGAATAGAAAATTCTCTGGCTGCTTTTTCAAGCTCACTCGCGTTTTTACCCGTAGCCCAAAATCCGGCAATCAGCGCTCCCATACTGCTTCCCACAACAATATCGATCGGAATATTTTCTCTTTCTAAAACCCTAATGACCCCAATATGCGCGACCCCTAATGCGGCCCCTCCACCTAAAACTAATCCCACCATAACCCCGCCAATCTGACGGGCAATCCGTGTAACAGCCTTCGTATAAGGACTATGCGGATCACTGCGATAAACATTAAAATCAGAAGAGATCTCATGTTTCATAAAATCAGTCGAAGGCGCGGTTGGCAGCATCGTATAGACATTAAAATTCACCGCCTTACTTATTTCTTCAGACGTTAAAATAGATGAATGATCGCTCTCTCTAATAACAACGCGAATTCTTGCTTCCTTGATCCGATCTTTAAAAGCTGATTCCAATCGTTCGATTTCTTTTCGAGTTAGCTCTAAATCCTTATGCCGGTTCATCGAAACAAGATGAACAACATCTGATTGGGTAAGCATTTCTAAGACAAACTCATCCATGTTATTGGGCAAATCAACAAAAACATAATGATATGTGCCCACCAACGAGCTGACCAATGGGCTGATTTGTTTTCTTAAAGCAATATCGGCCGGATCAAAAACAACGTCAAGAAAATCAATCTCAACCTTGTCTTTAATAATGCTTTCTAAAATTTTCTTCATCGCTTTTGATTGATGTACAAAGATACAATTTAATAGGCTTTTGCAAATACAACTCTTCCTTTGGAAGGTTTTCCACTATAAATACAAGACCCATCTTCCTTTTGTTGATTAAGAGGAATGCAACGTATTGTGGCCTTCGTTTCTTCCTTAATTTGTTTTACTACTTCCTTCGCGATCGCTGCTGAATCGATACCCCTAACGGCTTGGGTGTCCGGGGAAGGGGATTGCTCTTGCCATTTTAATAGGGTTGCAAGTAGGGCCGCTAAAGATGGACGATAGCGAGCGATCGTGGTGTCATCTTGCTTAAGAATGGTTTGGAGAGTGGCAATGTGGGTTGCTAATTCAGCGGGAATCGTCACGGCAACTATCAGTATGGGTAACTAAGCATCGTTAGGTTAATAGGATTTGCTCCCCAATCGAAAAACTAGGGATAAATCAATTCTTAGCTTACCGCAAATACTTAGGGGTACTAGTTAATTTATTTCTTGAATATCTTGAATATGTAGGGTGATTCTATCCTTCTTTAGTCCTAGATAAAATCAAGGCCACCTAGGGATAAAGATAAAGGGTTAGGACTTACGCCCAAGCCCCCTAAATCCCTCAAAGTTGGGGGACTTGCTTGAACGATTGTCCCCAAACATCCCCAAACTTCCCAAACTTCCCCAAACATCATGGTTCCCAAGACAGAATCAAAATTTTTTCATAAGTCCTGAGAGTATGGCTTTTAGGCTTTTAAGATGGCTCTTGGGGAGCTAATTCCAAATTTTGCACTAAGTCACGATCGAAGCGAAACAAATAATACACCCCCTTTGTGGCAATTAATTGATCTGGGGTAGGGGTAAGGCCAAATTTTTTTAAATATTTATCCCTGGACATCCATAACACTTGCGGGGTTTCCACCTCGTGGTTAGAGATATAGTCCTTTAGGGCATATTGGGTATTGAAAAAGCGAATAGGCATTTGGGTATAAAAAGAAAGGCTAGGTTTTTTAAATCCCACTGACCAAATTTCCTCATCGGTTTGCTTTACTTCTTTCATCACCGTGGCCATTTCTCGGATGGGTAACTGACGTAGCTGATCCACTAGGGTGCTCATGGGGTACAACACGATCGCGGTAAATAAAATCATGGCAATAAGATTAATCCCCCATAGGGATAGTTGATTACCCCGTAACCCCAGGGCCAGGATGATAGCGATCGCTCCCCCTAGCCAGACTCCGGAACCGTAGAATGGTAGGCCGGAAGCCCGGAAGATGTCATTCAGGTGCGGTACCACGGGATCAAACCCAATAAAGTTTGGTAAATAATAAAAAGACAGCACTTAGGGCCAAGAGGAACAGTACATTAATCAACCCAGTTATTTTTAGCCCTTTGGTGGACTCCTGGTAATGGGTTAGGGCTTTTAAACTGATTAACATCCCGGCGGCGGGCATCAGGGGTAAAACGTAACTAGGTAATTTGGTAATGGCGATGGAAAAAAAGGCAAAAATCACCACAAACCATACCATCAGAAAAATACCTAAATGCTCCTGCCGAGGTTGACGTTGAAGACGCGATCGCTTCCACCACTGTACCTTGGCAAAACTCCAGGGCAAATAAACAGAATAGGGCGCAAACCCTACCAACACCACTAAAAAATAAAAATACCAAGGGGCATCATGGCCATTAACCACATTGGTAAATCGTTCTAGGTTGTGATAACCAAAAAAGGAATCAATAAAAGCCTGGCCATTTTCCAGATAAGCTAAAACATACCAAGGGATCGTTAACCCAAAAAAGAGGATCACCCCTGTGCCGATGCCGATTTCCTTTAAAATTTCCCAAAATTTCCCTACACAGACCGCAAAACTAAGAATAATCAGCCCTGGCAATACCACCCCGACGGGCCCCTTTGTTAATACGGCTAAACTAATTAACCCATAATAAGCGAGGTACCAACGGTTAGGCCGCCATAAATTCCATTGGGGCTGGTTTTGGTCTGGGGTATCGTTGGGATCATTGGCCCAGCCATAATTATAATTATAACCATGGAAAAAACAGAGTAACGCTCCCCCCATACATCCACACAACAACATATCGGAAACTCCGATTCTTCCCCAAACCCAGGTTTCAGGGTTAAAAGCCATTAGACCCGCCCCTAAACTAGCGGTTAGATAGGGATGGCGGGGCGCAAATTTAAGCAGGGTATAAAAACCTAAACTCACCAGCGCGATCGCGGACAAAGCAGAAGGTAGTCTCACTGCCCATTCATTGATCCCAATTAATTGATAGCCGATCGCCATAGCCCAATAGACCAGAGGCGGTTTATCAAAGCGGGTTTCGCCATTGAAATAGGGAGTAATCCAATTGCCGCTGACAATCATTTCCCGCGAAGCTTCAGCAAATAGGGGTTCGGTTTCATCCACTAACCCTGTATTACCTAAATCATGGATAAAAGCCAGGTAACAAACCCCTAATAACCACGCGATCGCTAACCACTTAACAACCTGGGGCTTGGGGGTGAGACGATGCCAATCAATCATAAGGTTTTATCTAGTGCAAAAAATCCTGGTGGCAATTATCCCAGCATTCAGGGAATTACTGTTAATAATGCTAGTCAGGACTGACCCATTAAGAAAGCATAAATAGTGGAGTTTTGGGTAGCTTTAGATATTAACAGGACTTACGCCCAAACCCCCTAAATCCGCCAAAGTTGGGGGATTCAGGGGGCAACATGCAAATTTAATTAACTTTATAAACAGCCTCTAATGGCTTCAACAATTTCCTTATCCTACTGGCCGGATTTGGTATTATTAATCATTGTGACGATAGGTATAGCTTCTAGCTTAGAAAAAAAACACCATAGCAATACCACCCAAGTCTTGACTTAAGTTCAGTTCCTCCCATTGGTTAATACTATATAGAGCCCAATTGCTCCCTATAATCTTAGTTGAGGAAATTCTTAATCTGAGAAAGGGTGGTATGCTCGGAATGCGAGACAGATAGAAATCGGATAATCGTTACCTCCTTTTATCAACTAAATGGTTTGATCTTCAAAGGTTCAATCTGTCAGGGAAGCTTGACTTGCTTCATTTATTAATATACATCTTTTTTTTATTTAAAATCCGTTTGTCACCTTTATTGATGTTTTGTGAGCTAGTACTTTATTTTGATGAAGTTTTGTGATGACTTAAGAACGTGTTTGAAAAGTATCAAGTGTTGTTGAGTCGCCCCCTAAATCCCCTAATTTGGGGAATTTCATTAGTTAAAATTTAGGTAATTTCCCTCAGACTGGGGGGCAAGGATGGCTTTGTAAACATCCTCTAAGGGTAGCGATCGCTAGACCAAGGGTTCGTGTTTAGGGATGGGGGGGAGAGGGCGCAAGAATTATACCCAAAATAATCAAGCCCATGATGCCCATTAACCCCGCGATCGGATTTTGATCAATCCCGGTTAACCAAGGAGAAACATTAGGTGGATACTGAATTAACCCCCCCACATTAAAAATATAGTAAGTCCAGACCATGCCGCCGTGGAGACCGATCGCCGTCCCTAAGCGATTACCATGGGAACGTTTTGTATTACCTAAAATTAGGGCTAATAACAATAAGCCTGGCCAGGTGGGCCATGTCCGCACAATTTCCGCGATCGGCTTTAGAAAATGTAGGGTGGCAAACACGATGCTAGTCAACCACAGAGTTTTTTGTTTAGTATAATCCTGCTCTAACTCATACCATAGCCAACCCCGAAATAGGGTTTCCTCTGCCCAAGCTACCCCTAACCCCGTAGCCATCCCTTCCCAAAGGAAGCGGAACATTGGTTCTTGGCTAGGAATGAGGATAATTAGACCTAAACCATGTTCAACCAGTAATAAGCCGATGGTAAAACTAATGCCCCAGGCCAGGCCCTGTAATAGTTCGATGCCTTGATAGCGAGAGATTCCCCAACCATAGGCTTTAAATAAATTAAGGTGATAAACATATTTCCCCCAGATCCAAGTGAGGATTAAAAACTCAAGGAATAGGGCCCCCATTGCGAGGATATTTAGTAAATTTTCTTGGCCTTGTAGCAGAATCTGACAGGGAATGGCGATCGGCAACCAGATTCCTAGTAACGTCAATAAAAAAATTCCCAGCCGTAAAGGAGCTGGGTAACTTTTAATGTGGTGCGCGATCGAGCTCAAATGATTCAAAGGAAAAATCCAAACGAAGCTTTACATTGGTCGGTTCAATTACTTAAATTCAAAAGAATTTCAAAGGCTAAATTTTCCATTCTAAATTTTTAAGCGTAATTGATAGGTGTGTTGTCATTTTTTGGCCAGAGCTTCCTATGGCCCATTCTATTCATCTGGCTCGATCGTGCTACTTAAACCATTATTTTTCAGGGTTTCACAGTAATGTTCCGCTGGCTCTAGGGCACAGGCAATGACCAGAGCCATGCCGTTCGTGTGGGCTTCCATCATGATGTCAACTGCCTGGGGTTGGGGCATCCCGACTGTTTGCATCAATGTCGATACCACATGTTCCATGGAATTAAAATCATCGTTATGTAAGAGCACACGGTAACGGGGAGCTGGTTTACGGGTAGTACTTTCCGATGGTTTTTTGATCGTTTCAACAGCCACAGCGTATCTCCATTAACTAAGCTTAAACGGATTAATAATTATACTAAAGCCAATAAAACTTTATTTAATGCCATTCATTTTAAGACCCATTTCCTTAGGACTGCAAGCCTATAGGGGAGCATAAATTAGTAATATCAAGTTTTGATGAAGTTGGGCTACAAAGATTCCCTTTCAAAATAGCTAAGGATCGTGAATTAAATAACTTAGAAAGTTGTAGGGTATCCTTCAAGGGAGCGTAACCCATCGATATTTAAGTTTTAGATGTTATTAAATTTTTATTCCTGAGAGGCTGTTTATAAAGTCAATTAAATTTGTATTTTGCCCCCTAAATCCCCCAAAGTTGGGGGACTTTTAATGATTGTTAAGGAATTTCTCCCCCAGCATTGGGGGCA